>JBDTAI010000444.1:0-7495 GCA_039924685.1 Ktedonobacterales bacterium | reverse complement strand
GGCGCTGGTGGTCTTCAACTTCGCCTTCGATCTGCGCGTGGCGGACAATGCGGCAGTTGGCCCCGGCGCACTGTGGGTGGCGTTCATCTTCGCCAGCCTGCTCGGCCTGGGACGCAACATCGCGGCGGAGCAGGAGCGCGGTCCGCTTGATCGCCTGCTGATCTGTCCCGTAGACCGTCAGGCCTTGTATCTGGCGAAGGTGATCGGCAATGTAATCGTCATCGGCACGGTAGAAATCGTTGCGTTGCCAGTCTTCTCGGCGCTCTATAATCTGCCGCTGCTGGTGGGAATGATCATCCCGATCACGCTGCTGGGGACGATTGGCGTGGCGACCATCGGCACGCTCTTCGCGGCACTGGCGGCCAGCACACGGGCGCGCGAACTGTTGTTGCCGCTGCTGATCTTCCCGCTCATCATTCCCGTCGTGATTGGGGCCGTCCGCGCGACGGAGGCGCTGATCAGTCCGATTCATGGCGACGCGCCCTGGTTGGGGCTACTTATCGCCTTCGATGTCATTTTCCTGAGCCTTGCGACGATCACGTTCCAGTTCGTCGTCGAGGAGTAATTTTACCGTGAAGGGGGAGGCTGTTATGCAAAGCGCCACCCAAAACACTGCCAATAAAGCAGCCGCCAATCTCGATCATGTGCCGCCGGGCGTGCATCGGGCGTCCGCGACGGCATTTGACGTGGCGTGGGGCTACACCCGCCGCTACGGCGAATACGTGCTGGGCGGGGCGACACTGGTGGGCATGCTGCTGACGATCTGGGCAGCGTTCGTCTACGCGCCGCGCGAACTGGTCGAGGGTGAGGTACAGCGTATCTTCTATGTGCATGTGCCTATCGCCTGGCTCTCGTATCTGGCGTTCTTCCTGGTCTTTGTCGCCAGCATTCTGTACCTCTGGCGGCGTGACGAACGCTGGGACTGGTTCGCCCGCGCCAACGCGGAGATCGGCGCCCTCTTCACCACGCTGGTGCTGATCACCGGCTCGATCTGGGGCCGCGCCTTCTGGGGCGCCTGGTGGGTGTGGGATGAGCGGCTGACCACCTCGCTGATCATGTGGTTCATCTACGTCGGCTACATGGTGCTGCGCTCATATACTGGGCGTACAGCACAGGGGGCGCGCATCGCGGCGGTGGTAGGCATCCTCGGCTTCATAGATACGCCGATCAACTATCTTTCGGTGAAGTGGTGGCGCACACTGCACCCCGATACCGTGCTGCCGCTGGGTGGCACGCCACAGTTGCCGGAGCAGATGATCGTGGCGCTGCTGATCGGGCTCGCCACGTTTACGCTGCTCTTCGCCTTCCTGCTGCTTCAGGTCTACCGTGTGGAGCGCGCCCAGGCAGTGTCGGAGCGGTTGCGCGCTCAGGCCGAGATGGAGGACTAGGGTGGCCAGCGGCTGAAGCCGCGCCTCTGGGCTTGCAGCCACGAAGCCTGCCTGCACAGGCACTGGCGACATAAAGGAGAACTCATCATGAACGGTTATTTAGTGGCGGCATACGCCATTGTATGGGTGGCGCTACTGCTCTACCTGGGCTGGCTCGCGTTGCGTATGCGCGGCGTGCAGGCCGAACTGGAGACAGTGCGCGAACTTGTCGAAGCGCGCGCTCCCAATGGCGCCACAACGACATCCAGTAGCGACTAACCAGCACATGCCTGTCAGAACCGTCTCGACCTGCGCAGAGCGGGCTTCGTGGTGGCGAGTGCCACCCAAAGGTGCGGCTTCATCCGCTGGCCACTCTGAGTGGCAGACTACGTCTCGCCTTTCGAGCGCAGTCATGATACAATAGAAGGCGATTTTCGCCGCATATCACGTAGCGCAGACACATAACGCATGCTCGCGTCATCATCACAGAATCGCGCAGACACGCATAGCATAGAGTGAGGAGAGGGCGGATGCCGGACAACTACGAAGTAATCTATGCCCATCCGGGCGGCGCGGTGGCGACATTTGTGCGCCAGGACGGCGAACTTGACTCGCTGGCAAAGGGGCTTGACTCCGAGCAGTTCTGGGTCTTCAAGAGCGTGAAGTCGCTGCTGGCGCGCAACGACGAGGGCGACCTAGGGGAGTCGAACCGCCTGATGGCGAGCATCGGCTTCACGCACAGAGTGCGCGTGATCACCGCGCCAGAGCAGGTGGCGCCAGCGATTGCGCGTGAGCCAATCTATGCGGCGGCGGAAACGCATGCCCACGGCGTTCACCTGCCAGGACCGAGCTACTGGCCAGTGGCACTGGCGATCTCGATTATGGTCGCCTTCACAGGTTTCCTGGTCTGGGGAGCCGACGGCACGTTTATGATCGCCTGGACCGGCATTGGCATGCTGGGCGTGCTGATCTCGATGATCGGCTGGGGGCTAGAGCCAATCTAACGTCGTGAATAGCGCCTGAATGGCGCTGTCTCCTTGCGTTGGCGTTCTTCTTGCAGCATGCCAGCCCAACCGACGCGAACGACAACACATACCTCTCCCGACGGGAAAGAAGGACAATTCATGAGCGCGGTGATCGAACAAACGACGACGCAGCAAGAGCATGCCGAGCCGCAGGGCCGGGGCTTCGGCTGGTACGGCATGGTCTTCTTTCTGGCCTCTGAGGCCGTCTTCTTCGCCAACCTGATCGCGTCGTATCTCTATCTGCGCGTGCGTGCTGGTGGCTCGTGGCCGGTTCACATCAACACCGGTGAACTGCTGTTGCCAGCAGTCAACACACTGATCCTGTTGAGCAGCAGCTTCCCGATGCACTTCGCCGCCCGCGCCATCACACGCGGCAACAAGACGGCGCTGCGCAACGGTGTATTTCTCACGGCGATTCTGGGCGCGATCTTCCTCGGTGGTCAGGCATATGAGTATACGCACGCCAGCTTTGGCCCCGGCACCGACATCTTTGGCTCGGTCTTCTTCACGCTGACTGGCTTCCACGGCGCCCATGTGACGGCAGGCGTGATCTTCCTGCTGATCACCGCCGCCCGCGCCGCGCGTGGCGACTTCACCAAAGAGCGCCACTTCATGGTGACGGCGGCTGAGATGTACTGGCACTTCGTAGACGCCGTGTGGGTGCTGCTCTTCGCACTGATCTACCTGCTCTCGGTCGTCAAGTTCTAGCCCGTGTGACCTGTCGGGCAAGGTCGGAATGCATGCGTGCGGTCATGCCCCCCGACGTGTTACACTATCCTAGAAGCGTCTCTATGCGGCTTGGGCCGATGGAGAAATAGACCGTCTGGGAAGGTGAGCGTCGGGGGTGAATCGCATGCTTGACAACTTTGTTCATCCCACTTCGCACAACGCGGAGCAAGTAGCTGACGAGCACGAAAGCCATCAGCAGGTACGCTGCGCGATCTGTGAGCGGCGGCTGGGTGGAACGCTGCACTATCTGGAAGAAACCGGCGACGTGCAGGATGAGCGCCGCTCCTGGACGCTCTGTGGCGACTGCAACAGCGCTGTGCGCCAACAGATGGAAAGCACCACGGTGCGTGGCCCGCTACGGTTGCGCGTGGCAGTGGGGCTTGTAGCGACCGAGCGCACACCCGCCGCCCGCCGCGCCAACTGGGGCCAACTCAGTGACCGCCACTGGGAGCGCGTGCTGTTCTGGTCGTTCTTCCTCTTCATGCTGGCTCACCTTGCCTTTCTCGTGGTCCTGGCCGTCACCACCATTGGTCACTAGAGACAGGCAGCGCCTGTAGGTGCGTCCAGCGGAGGGTGCACAGGGTGCACAACAAACCTTCATCACACATTCATACCATAGATTGCAGGGCTAACCGACAATGAAAACTGAGATTGCGCCTGAGCGCGCACAGGCCACCCCAGCGATGCGCTCGAACTGGGGCATGTGGCGCACCGGCATTCTGGTGGCGGGCGACGCGCTCTCGTTCCTGGCGTTCGCCAGCGCCGGACGCAACACGCATGGCGAAGCCCTGTCGCTGGGGCAGATCGCCCTCACAGCGGTTCCCTTCGCGTTGAGCTGGTTCATCGTCTCGCCCTGGCTTGGCGCCTATCGTCGCACACAGACGACCGGCCCGCTCAATATGCTCAAACGCACAGAACTGGCGTGGATTAGCTCATATCCCCTGGCTATCGGGCTGCGTGTGTTATTCGGCCTCATCGGGCTGGCGGAAAACGCCTCCATGCCCTGGACCTTCGCGCTGGTGATCCTGCTCGCCA
This sequence comes from Ktedonobacterales bacterium, assembly GCA_039924685.1. GTDB lineage: Bacteria > Chloroflexota > Ktedonobacteria > Ktedonobacterales > JADMIN01 > JBDTAI01. The sequence goes on along the minus strand of JBDTAI010000444.1, from coordinate 3,339 downwards.
ACGGCCTCTTCCTCGGCGCGTGGCGCACCCTCTTCGCCATCGTAGAACGTTACCTGCCAGTCGGCAAAACGGAGTAATCACGCGACTGGCACATAACTGACACATACACATACATGACACAATACCGCCTGCACATTGCGGGCGTCCGCCAGACGCCCATACAACTGCTTGATCCTCTGCTTCGCTTCGCTCGTCTAGAACGTCATGAGGCGCCATCTCGGCGTTTAGTAAGAAGAGGAGCAGACGATGGGTCAGCAGGTGGTGATATTTCAGAACGGGAAACGATCAACCGATGTTTCGCTGCAGGCGCTGCGGCAGGGGCTGCAAACGCAAGACGCGCTGCTCTGGCTCGACATCGAGGGCGACCCTGTCGAAAGCGTCAAACTGCTCACCGAGACCTTCAAGCTCTCGCGTCTGATGATCGAAGCCTTGTGCGAGCCGCTCGAACGCGCCAAGTTCATTGAGGGCCCCAGCACAGATGAAGGCGCCCGCATCTTTTCGCTGGTGACGCATGGCCTGGCCTATGATGAGAAGATTGATGAAGCTGATACCCCCAAGCTCGACATCGCCTTTGGGGCCAACTTCATCATCACGGCGCACCAGACACCTTTTGACTGGCTGACGAAGCTGCAGCAAAGTTGTCGCGTGGGCGACGGACACGAAAACATCATGGGGCGCGGTATGCCCTTCCTGCTGCATGCCATCCTCGATGCGCTGGTGGATAGCTACTTCCCTGTGCTCGATACGATTGATGACGTCATTGACGACCTGGAGAACGTCACCGTCAATGATACCTCGAACGCGGTGCAGGCGCGCATCTTCCGCATCAAACGGTCGCTGGCGTTGATGCGCCGGGTGATCAGCCCCCAGGTGGAGGTAGCAAACTCGCTTGCCATGCGCACTGGCGCGTTGATCCCTGCTGAGGCCGAACCCTACTTCGCCGATGTGCGCGATCATCTGGTGCGCGCCTTCGAGATTCTCGACGCATACCGCGACCTGATGAGCGGGCTGCTCGACGTGCATCTCTCGACCGTATCGAACCGGCTCAACACTGTCATGAAGCAACTGGCGATCATCGCCACGATCTTCATGCCGATCACGTTCGTCACTGGCGTCTTTGGTCAGAACTTTGGCCACATGCCCCAGGTGGAAAACGATGCGGGCTATAACTTCTGGCTCGTGCTTGGCTTCATGGCGTTGATCACCATTGTACAACTCTGGTATTTCCACCGTCGCGGCTGGCTATAATTGGCTGGCGGTCGGGGGGCAGGAGCAGTCGAAGCGATTGCGCGGTCAGGATTGCACTGGTGAGCGCCGGTGGATGCTCGGCTTGACGCTTGATAAAGGGATGTCAACGCCACCAGCGGCTTGCTTCGCTTCGGCCAGGCGCCAGCAGCGTGCGCGACTGGAAAGACACTTCTCCTGCTCTGCCCAGCTTTCGGGCGGCGTGTCTTTCATGCAATACACCTGATACATCGGCTCGCCCAGTTCCGGCATGCTATTAGGGAACCAGCGTTCCCGATAGAATGGGCAGCCGTAATGGTGTTTGCGCCAGTCAATGCTCTCACGCGGATGACGGGCGATAGTATATTCCACGATGGATTGCGCCTCTCCTGTAGCCATTTAGCTGTTGGTGTCTCGTCATGTTGGTCGTGTCAGTAATGGATGTCGGGTACGTTGGGTACGTCGGGTACGTTGGGTACGTCGGGTACGTCCGGTACGTCGGATATGTCCTGTGTTGCCATGCGCGGCTGGTTATACGACGGTCACTTCTGGGCGCCGAGGCCGCTAAACGTCACTATTATATGCCCACGACGAGACGCAACGCAACCCGCGCCATGGCTTTCGCTCGCTTGCTGTTTGCGCTGGTGACAGCGAGATCGCCGTTCCGCTTCACCAGGCTGGTCGGTAGCCGTTCCCTGCCGCCTTGCGCCCCGTTGACACCCGCGGCGTGTCGGCCATATACTGACGCTAAGTGCGTTTGCGCTGCATAATGCGACATGAGACCCAGCGCGGGCGTCACACACATATGGGATCAACCCAAGATCAACACCAGTCTATAATGAACTGTGGGGGTGGTATGTCTGGTCCAGGGGGAGCGACGACCAAGCGCGATCAGCGGCGTGATGCGCGTCTTCAGCAGCATCAGCAGCGCCAGCTTGAGCGTCAACGCGAGCGAACGCGCCAGATTCGCACCAAACGTATCCGTCAGGGCAGCCTGATCGGCGGCGCTGCGCTGTTGATCGTGTTGCTGGCTGTGCTCGTGAGCGTCTTCGTCTTCCACATCGGTGGTAGCTCTACCCATCCGCCAACGCATCCATCCACGCCGCATGGCTGGCTGGCGCCACTGGATGGCCAGGTGAGCCAGGCAGTGGACGTCGGCGTCGCAGCGCAAGAGAACACCACCCAGCGTATCATGGTCGCCCTTGACATTCCTGCCGACAGGCAACCAGGCACCGGGCCGCAGGTTATACAACGCAGTCAGGCTATACACCGCAGTACAGAGTGACACATGGCCGCCGGAAGAATAATATTCCGGCGGCTAACTTTTTGTTCACCTCTAGGGTTACATGGGCGTCCTTTGGGAGCCCCTCCAAAAGAATCACATCCCCACTCAGCTACGAGGCGACCAGATGTGTCGCTTTGGCGATCTGGCGCAGCGTGGGTTTGGCGCGTTCGAACAGCGGTCCAATTGGTCCGGCGGGATATTCGGCTGCGGCGATCTGCGTCTGAATCGAGGGGCGCAACTGGGTAGTGAGCGCCGCCACCATCTCGAAGAGGCCAAAGCCAATGAGTGCCGCTTTAGCGCTTGTGGTCTCATTGCGCAGAGCGAGCGGAGCGCCACAGAGCAATGCGCCACTAGCGGCATCCAGCGCGAGGCGCCAGGGCATCGGCAACGCCTTCACCACACCAAGCTCGTAGTGGGTGCAGAGGCTATAGCCCAGCAGCCCACCCGCCGAGCCAGTCAACAACATCCTGGTGGCGCGGCTCCAGCCGAAGAGGCGCGGCGCCGTCACAAGCGACCCCACAGTCGCATAGTCGAGTACACCGTGTACACTGGTGGGCAGCACACGCCAGTTGTTGCTTGTCTCGATGGTCTTCTTCAGCAGATTGTTCACAGATAGACATCTTCTTGTTTGCGTGGCCTTGTCCTACGGGAGATAGGTTCACATGCGCTTATAGTCTCACACACGGTGCGTGTATGCGCTTTGTGTGGAGTTCCACGCGCCTACGCCTATCAGCACATCGCAGGCCATCATATCGCTCACCCTTCCGACCCTTGCGACCGCATGCCGCCGACCTCACGTTGGCCGCGTGCCTACAGATCGCTTCTGCTGG
>JBDTAI010000443.1:0-5647 GCA_039924685.1 Ktedonobacterales bacterium | reverse complement strand
CAGCGTCCACCGTGGTCTCACCAGTGGGAGATGTCTCATACCTCCCATACGCCCCATCATGCGCCTCATGTGGCGCCTCTGTCAGCGCCTCGAAGGCCAGTGACGAGCCGGGAAGCGGTCGGCTGGCGGGCGCCGGTCCTGCTGTCAGCCGCTGTGACGAGATGGAAGGCAGGTCGAAGTGCAGCGGCACGCCCGCATAGGAGCGGTCAGCCGGATGCAACGTTTCGCCGCTTTCACCCTGGCGTGGCAGATTCACCGCCGCCATCTGCCCCGTCGCCTCCGGCGCCTCCTCTGTGGACGCCAGATCATAGGAAAGCTGGCGGCTCACCGGTCCGCGCATCATGGAAGGCTCGACTATTGGCGGCAGCGTCGGCCTGCCGGGCAGCGAGACATCGGGCGAAAGAGGCAACGCATCCACCACCGGCCCGATGATCGCATTCTCGGCCAGCCGCATCACCATATCAGCGCGCGGCTCGGCGGCGACCGCCTCAGTCGGCGTGGAATGCAGCGCGGCGATCTCGGCCAGTGTCGCATCATCATCATCACCCTCCGCCAAAGCCTGATCCAGACGCTCTTGACGGGCGGCGGCAACTGCCTGTGCCTCAGCATGTTGCGTATGCAGGGTATGCAGCGGCACAATCGGCGGCGTCACACGATAACTTGCCGTGTTGGCGGCGCTGGCGGCGGCAGGAGTTGTGGGACGAGGCAACGGCGCTGGCTCTTCCGCAGGCGCGGTGACCTCTGGCGAGGTGAGGTGATAGCCCAGTTCACGCGGCACACCCAGGTTGGCGAGCGCCGCCTCATAGCGGCTGGCGAACATCTGCAAGCCGATCACCACATGCGTGCGCGCTGCGCTGGGGGTGATGCCCAACGCCTGCGCCACCTCCGCCTGGTTCAACCCGGCGACAAGGTGCAGCGCCAGACATTGCGCGTCGCCATAAGGTAGTTCCGCCAGCACGGCGCGCACCAACCGATGGCGTAGCGCCTCACGCGGATCGAGCGCGTCGAGTTCGTCGTCAAGCGGGTCGAGTTCGGCCCTGCCAGTCGTCCCAGTTGCCCCATGTGTCCCAGTCGTCCCATGCGTGCCTGGGTGGCGCTGGGCGCCGTTCTCGTCGGCGTCGCTCTCGGTCCAGATCAGCTGGCGCACCTGACGGCGCGTGCTGCTGGTGGCCTCGGCAAGCCGCCCCAAACCCGCCATGAAACGCCGCACGGGTGGCGCGCCTGTGCGTTCAGTCAGCAGCATCGTCTGCCGGGATGGGGCCGCCAAACGTGCGGGCGATTTGCGGCGCGGATGGCGTAGCGATTCGAGGCCGCTGTCGGTGCAGGCGCGCAACAACCACAAGCGCAACTGGTGTCCACCCTGCGGGCCGTGCAACCGCCGCTCCATACGCAGGAAGATGTCCTCGGTCATACTGCGCGCCTGCGCGGGATTGCCCGTCAGGCGGGTGAGATAGCGAATGACCGGCGGCTGATAGCGCGCGATCAGAGCGCTCAATGCCCAGTCGGCTCCGGAACGCGCCTGCGCGATGAGGCGCGACTCACGCTCCTGCTCTGGATCAAGGCCCGGTACGGCGGGTGAAAAAGCATCCTGCCAAGCCATCTCTGCCTGCCTTCCTGCCGGAATGCCTGAATAATCACCATGATCACGATGACGATCACGATGACGATGAGTACGGTGATCACTACTATGACGACTAACGAGAGACGCTTTCACCAATCCGTCGCAACCACGGCCCGCGATGGCGCATGATCAGCACAACAGCAAGCGGGCGGGCGAGAAACGCAGAGCCCTCACGACGACCAGCAGGCTCCAGCAGCAGGTTCGGCGCCAGCTACGCGCCGCTGCCCGCGCTCCGTCCTGCGATCCCCTGTGTCATCGCTATCGTGCTATCTATGTGCTATCTATGCGCTATCTATGTGCTATCTATAATGACGCACTACCTTAGCAGCGCGCTACGTCGTGCGCCACAATCTCTGCTGATTGGCGGTGAGCAGAAAGCAGTGGGAGCTTGTGAAGCTTCTGTGTTTGCCAAAGGAAGCATCTGCGGCGCCAATAACAGCCGAACACCATCCTCTGGACAGATAACTCATGTGTGCGCCTGGCAATTGTATCATGCGCGTCATAGCGGCGCGATCAGGTGATAGCGCGTAGATGGCGTAGACCATGTGGGGTGCGTGAACAGTATGATGAATGCGCTGGATACGTATGCGTAGGAATGGGCGCAAGGGGCAGCAAGGGGCAGCAAGCGACAGATCGTCGGCTATCTCACTGTCTATCGCCTTTCCTGATTCTTAGATCAGGTTGATTTGCGACGCCATCACCACCGCCTGCAAGCGCGAATTGACCCCCATCTTGTCAAGCACTTTGTTGACATGGTTGCGCGCCGTGACACGACTGATACTCAGCGATTTGGCGATCTCGTCGGTGGCCAGCCCGCAGGCCAGCAGCCGCAACACCTCCAGTTCGCGTGGGGTAAGCGTGACGTGTGACGCCATCGGGCGGCCATTGCGCGACGAAGAGAGTGCAGGCGCATCGGACGGGGAAGATGTGGAAGGGGAGCCGCCATCAGCAGCATGCGCAGACACCGCGCCGGTCGTCGCCTGCCACTCCTGTTGGGGCAGAATGCGCGACATCGTCTGGTTGAAATGGTGATGTTCGGTCACGTCATGCAACAAATGAATGATGCGCATCTGGCCATCGACGGTATGCGCAGTAAGCGTGCTCAAGCTGATCCACTTGGTCGCGCCGTCGTTGGTGGCGACCTGCGTTTCCATGATCGGGTTGGCGCGTGTGCGCTGCGCTTTGGCCAGCGCGATACAGCGGTAGCGGCACGAGTCGCAGTCTTCCCTATGCGCGCTCACCAGTACATGATAGCAGTGGTAGCCCAGCACTTCTTCGGCGCGATAGCCCAACAGCCGCTCGGCCTCGTCGTTCCACGCGACGATCTGCTGGTTGGCGTTCACTGCGAACGCCGCCTCGGGGATCTGAAGGACATCGAGCACAAGTTCGTTCTCATGATGTGTGGCTGCGCCGCCCATCACATACCCCTTTCATCGCGTACACACCTATACCAGTGCGCGCTGTTGCGCGTCTGTGTTTGTGTATCTTTGTGTCTATGTTATGGCACTACCCGCCGCGACCGATACATCATGTATGCGTCGCTGGCAGGCAAATCACGCAGGATCAGGAGAGAGCAGACGAGGAATGGGCCTGTCATCATCAAGTATAACGCTAGTATAGACCAACTGGTAAGAAAGTGAAAGCGCGCCGGGCTACATAAAGATAAGGTGGGCGTTTCTGTCGTAGAGTTTGTGGCCAGTGTGTACAACAGCGTACAACTGTGTACGACAACCAGCAGAGAGGTAACTATGGCGCGGAACAGCAAAGATGATCAGCATGATGGTTCTACCAACCAGCGCGGCGCCACCGATAGCCCATCGGTTGACGATCACTTTGATGCGCCAGCGGCGGCGGCGCTCGACCGCCGCTGGGCGCAACTCACCCCTGGTGGCGGTCGCCTCCGACTTGCGGATTCTGCATTGCGCTTTGCCATCGAACGCGCCGAGGCAGGCGCCTATAGCGATGCGCAGATTGACGACTATAGTTTGCGGGGGCGGCGTGCGCCGCAGTTGCTCTGGCGTCCACCGCTGCGCATGGAGGCGCGGGCGCGGGCGTCGCACCCGATCCAGTCGGCAAGTGCGCCAGATGCGGCAGATGGCGATCAGGCGCAACACTCGTTGCGCGGCACGGCGGGCTTTGGCTTCTGGAACTATCCACTCTCGATCACTGGCGCGGTCTTGCGCCTGCCCGATGCGATCTGGTTCTTCGCCTCCTCGCCCCCCTCGAATATGGCGTTGGTTCCCGGCGTGCCTGGCTGGGGCTGGAAGGCGCAGGTGGTGCATGCCCATCGCTTCGGCGCGCTGGCAGCCGGCATACCTCTAGCGGGCGCGGCGTTGCGGGCGCGGCTCACCGGCAACAACGCGCCAGCCGCCCGTTGGATGCAGCGCGTCACCGGCGCGCATGAGGTCTCCCTTACAGACGCGCCTGATCCGGCGCTGGCAGACATCACCCGCTGGCATAACTATAGAATCGAGTGGCGGCGCGAGGTGGCGCGCTTTTTCGTGGATGACGTAGAGGCACTCGCCGTGCCACAGCCGCCACAGGGGCCGCTCGGCTTCGTCGCCTGGATTGACAACCAGTACGCCATCGCCACACCGCGCGGTGAGCTAGGCTTCGGCATGCTCGCCAGTGGTCCTGAATGGCTGGAGCTTGACTACTTGCGCATCACCCCGCTCACCGATCTCTTCAATTGATCGCCCGTCTCCCAGTGGGAGATGCCTGCGCGAGCGCACGGAGCAGGCGATCCCGAAGGGAGGGGGGGTAGGGTGTAGTTGGCGTATCAGTTATACTCCGTCACGTCGCCTTTACACGTCAGGTAGCTGGCGCCAACGTGCTTGAGGACCACGCGCCCAATCTCCGGGTCGTCGCGCGGCGCAACTGGACGGATGACGATCCCTTCGCGGATGTTGGCGGCGGACCCTGAGATGGTTTCTCTGCCGTCGGCCAGCGCCAGCACTGCGTCGCGCTCGAATGGTCCCTGATACAGCAGCGGCACGAACGGCAGCCTCAGTGCAGTGGCGACGGCGAGCGCCTCGGCGTCGGGCAGAAACGCGCGGTCAACGGCGATGTCAAAGACGGCGATCCGCAGCCCCAGCGCCAGATTATAGGTCAGGTCCTGCACGCGCTTGGCATTTGGCGTATGCGCGCCATAGACCTCGGCGAAGCTCTGTACTGGCCTTTGGGGATGACCACGCGGTAATTGCCGACCACTGCAAGATCGAGCCGGTCGGCGTTGGGATGCGGCTCAACCGTGGTGAGCGATAACACCTCCACACGAAAGGTCGCCATAGGGGACCTCCGATTTCCGGGCCATACACAGTACCTCCTGCGTCCAACGAGAGAGACACGCTTGCGTGTACCGGCGCTGGTGTTTGGCTTCGAAGCCAGACCTTGCCGGTGTACAATCACACGCCGCACACATTGCTCATGAGCTAGTGCCAGCGCGAAAGCAGCATATCACACCAAGCGTGCAGCGCGACGGGTGGGCCAATGGGAGCGATGGAAAACGGCGGCGCCGGAGATGCGTAGTTTCAGGCATACCACCGCGCATAGCATCGCTTCATAAGCGCCGTCCGCGACACCAGGGTGGCGCTGCATCACGCTGCGCTATATTGTGCGCTATATTGTGCGCTATATTGTGTAGTGTGGAGCATACCTGACGAAGCGGAAAGGATACGTGTGAACGACACAACCAATGTGGGCCAACCACAGCCACCGCAACCGGACATACTGAAGCATCAGCAAGCGCAACGCGATGCGCTGGTGCGACAGGCAGAACTGATCATCAGCTATGTGCTGCGGGGTGGCGTCTTGCTCAGTGGCGCCGTCATTGTGTTCGGCGCGATCCTCTTCTATGCGCGCTACCTGACCGGGAGCCTCGCCTTTCACTATGGCGTCTTTCCCCACACCTTCGGCGCCGTCGCGCAGGAGGTGGGGCAAGGTAATCCGCTGGCGATCATCGCCGCCGGACTGTTGCTGCTGCTGATCACGCCGGTGGTGCGCGTCGCTGTCTCGATTATCGCCTTT
>JBDTAI010000442.1:0-11386 GCA_039924685.1 Ktedonobacterales bacterium | reverse complement strand
ACGTTTGGCGGCGCGCTCTTCCTGGGCATCGTGGCGGTGGCGCCTGCATTGCTCAGTAGCAATCCCTCCAATCAGCCGCTTCAGGCAGCCTCGTTGCTGATCGTGGTTGGCGTGGTACTCGATACCGTCAACCAGCTTCAGGCGCAGATGGTGATGCGCAACTACTCCGGCTTCCTTGCCTAGCAGAAATATCCGCTCTGGTAGCTGGCGGCTCGACGTTGTTCCCCATGTCGCGTGTACGCTTCTCCCGCGTAGAGAGGCGTACAGGTGAGGTCGGCACATGGAACTGAGTACCTATTACATTTGCCTGCTTCGCAAGGGGCCGACCTGGAGCGTTGAGGTGACGCTGGAACTCGAACACTTGCAGGCGCAGCATGTGGCACATACGCGCCAACTGATGGAATCGGGCGCGACCATAGCTGCTGGCCCGGTGGATGATGGCAGCGACATCCGTGGCTTCAGCATCTATCGCACAGCAACGCTCGCCCAGGCGCGGGCGCTCGCTGAGGCTGATCCCGGTGTGCGCGCCGGTCGTTTCATCGTCGAGTTACATCCCTGGCTGACACCTACTGGTAGATTGCCGGAACCGGCTCTGAAGTGAACAGGACCGCTGCCCCATTCTTCTGCCCCGTTCTTTACAGAGCGGGGTTCTCTTTTTGTCGCAGAATGGTTGAGTTTTCTTCCAGGGCTTGCGATGCGACCTCTGCATTGATTATTATTGATTGGTGATGTCTTTTTCACTGTTTCTGCTACTGTTCCCTTGCCGCGTTGCGCGTGTCGCTGCCTTTCCGCAGACCTGTGACCGTCTGTGGCCGATCAGGTGGAGAGGTTTTCGGCGCCTGCCATGCGTTTTGCTGGGAGCAACTGATGTGTCGGCGCGCTGTGCGCCCAACACACGCCACATGCAACAGACAAGCCTCGATGAGAGTTCGTCGCAATGGCGCGGCGAATGCAACCTGAACATTGGGCTAGGGTGATCAGGCGAGCAAGAGGAGAAGAGCAGACATGAACATGATCTTGATCGGCGCACAGGGGAGCGGGAAAGGGACGCAGGCGCAGTTGCTGGCGGACGCCCTGCATCTTCAGCCAACCTCCAGCGGTGATCTGCTGCGGACGGCGATTGCGAGCGAAACGTCACTGGGTCGCACAGCGAAGCCCTATGTGGAGCGCGGAGACCTCGTACCCGATACGCTGGTGGTCGAGATGATCCTCGATAGCATCCGCTCACTGGATGGCGCACAGGGCATCATTCTCGACGGCTTCCCGCGCAATATTGCACAGGCCGAGGCGCTCGATGCGCGACTGCTCGCATTAGGGCAATCCATAGATGCGGTGGTCTATCTCGAAGTTCCCCGTGAGCAACTGCTCGACCGCCTGAGCGGGCGCTATGTTTGCCGCGCGCATGGCCATGTGTGGAACATGAAGACCCATCCGCCCAGGGTGGCGGGCATCTGCGACTATGACGGCAGCGACCTTACGCAGCGCGCCGATGACCAGCCCGACAAGATCGCGCGTCGCCTCGACATCTTCTTCACCGAGACGATTCGCCTGATCGATTACTATGGCCCACAGGGCAAGCTGGTGCGCGTAGATGGGACCGGCGCCATCGAAGACGTAAACCACTCCATTCTCGCCGGAATGGAAAGGCTGCCTTCCCTCAAGGGGGGGGCGCTGGCTCCGGTTCTCCCGCAGACCGTGAGCCTGCAGGAAATCGCGGGGTAGCCGCTGCATCGGCGGTGCGCCGTGTCGGCTGGCTGGCCGGATTACGCCGCCGCCTGCGCGGATGACCTCACCTCTGGCCCCAGGGTCTTTTCATTATGTAGGAGAACTGGTAGACTGGCGGCATGAAAACACAGGAACTGGGGCCTAGCTTGGTGAAGGCGTTGAGCGAGGTGCCCGACCCGCGCTCGCGCCATGGGCGACGACATCCCCTGCCCGCCGTGTTGACGCTGGCGGTGGTGGGGATGCTCTCAGGCGCGCGCAGTCTGTATGCGATGGCCCAATGGGGACGCGAGCAACCGGAGTCGGTGGTGCGAGCGCTGGGCTTTACGCGCGGGCGCACGCCGGGGGTGGCGACGCTGCATCGGGTGTTCAAGGCGTTGGATATAGACGCGTTCGAGACGGTGCTGGCGCGCTGGGCGCGCACGGCGCTGGGTGATCGAGGAGAGGCAATCGCGATCGACGGCAAAGCGCTGCGTGGCATCCACGGCGAGGAACTGCCCGGCGTGCGCTTGGTCGCGGCGTATGAGGTGCAGACCGGCCTGGTGCTGGCCCAAGGGGGGGGTGAGGCGCAAACCGGCGCCGCCAGCAGACCCGTCGGCGGCCGCGGAAGCAACGGCAGAGGAGGCGGAGTTGGCCGAGGCAAAAGTGCAAGCCGAACTGAGCGTCGCGCCGCAGGTGCTGCGGATGACGCCGCTGCGCGGACGGCTGGTGACCGGTGATGCGCTCTACTGTCAGCGCACGCTCTGCCGCCAGATTCGGCAGGCCCACGGCCACTACCTCTGGGTGATCAAGAGCAATCAGCCCACGCTCTTGGCGGAGGTCGCGCTGCTCTTTGACCGCCCCCCACCCGGCGAGCGCTTCGCGACGGCGAGCAGTTGTCGCACCCAGCGCGGCCGACGGGAAGTGCGCACCCTCACGGCGTCGTCGGCGTTGGCGAGCTATCTGCCCACCTTGGGGTGGATGGGGGTGGGGCAGGTGCTGCGTCTAGAGAGCCAGGTCACCCACCTGGGCGGCAAGCAGATGGGCAAGACGACGCCGATGGTGCGCTACTTCGTGACGAGTCTGGGTCCGCAGGCCAGCGCGCGTGAGCTCTTGCGCTTGATCCGTGAGCATTGGCACATCGAGAATCGGCTGCACTACGTGCGTGATGTGACGATGGGCGAGGACGCCTCCCAAGTGCGCTCAGGCACCGCTCCAGAGGCCCTGGCCGCCGTGCGCAATGCCGTGATTGGCCTGCTGCGCCAGCATGGCTGGACCAACGTCGCCCAGGCGCTCCGACACTTCGCTTGGTCCCCAGGTGCCGCACTTCGCCTCCTGGGCCTTCATCCGACATAATGAAAAGACCCTGCCTCTGGCCCCTCTGCGTGATGAAGAGGGGCATTTTTGTGTGATACACTGAAGGACAGCGGAACGCCAGACGGTGGCGCACAGAAACACAAACTATCAACGACTATCAGGAAGCATCAGGACAAACAGACAGTATGGCAATCGTCTATCGCAGCAGGACGGAGATTGAGGGCATCCGGCGCGCAGGCCAGGTGGTGATGGAGATTTTGCAGGTGTTGCGCGCCCACACGCAACCCGGTGTGACCACTGGCGAACTCGATGCGCTGGCGATGGAGGAGCTGCGGCGACATGACGCCACCTCAAACTTCAAGGGTTACTCGCCAGCAAAAGGTATTCCACCCTTCCCCGGCGTAATCTGCTCCTCGGTCAACGACGAGATCGTGCATGGCATCCCCGGCAAGCGCGTGTTGCGCGCAGGCGACATCGTCGCGATTGACTTTGGCGCTGTGCTGGATGGCTGGCATGGCGACTCAGCGATTACCGTAGCTGTGGGTGAGATTGCGCCAGAGACGCATCATTTGCTGGATGTGACGCGGGAAGCGCTGCGACGGGGCATCGCGCAGGCACGGCCCGGCAAGCGCGTGCTGGACATCAGCCGCGCCATCCAGCGCTATGTGGAGGCAGAGGGCTGCGCGGTGGTCAAGCTCTATGGGGGCCACGGCATCGGACGCGAACTGCACGAAGACCCCTGGATACCAAACTATCTGGACAACACGGCGGCCAATCCGCTGCTGCGGCCAGGGATGGTGATGTGCATCGAGCCGATGGTGAATGCGGGCAAAGCCGCCACCCGCGAACTGAAAGATCATTGGACGGTGGTGACAGCCGACGGCAGCCCCTCCGCGCACTTCGAGCAGATGATCGCCATCACCCAGGATGAGCCGCTGATCCTGACGGCGATGGAGTAGTGGCAGTAGTGGCAGTAGTAGCGCCTGCGTATCTTCACATCGGAGCGCCAGACGCACAAGCCCATGATCTGGCTGTCGCCCAAAATTACCACTTGCGTTTGCAGGTGTGATATGCTATACTTCGCAGTTGGCTGTAGCTATTTGCTCACTGTCACGTAAACTCCCCTGGCGCCACCACACAACATTCCCACTGGGCGGCCTTTGCAGGCCGATCCGTCGGCTGAGTTGTGTGGGTTCGTTCGCTTGTTTTGCCGAAGGCGAACGCGGCTCACAGGACTGCGTGACGCAGCGTGATACAGAAAGGATCCTATGCCCAAACGTGACGCTATCGAGGTCGAGGGCGTTGTCACCGAAGCTCTGCCCAACGCGATGTTTCGCGTGGCGCTGGATGGCGACCGGTCGGTGATGGCCCATCTCTCTGGCAAAGTGCGGCTGAACTTTGTGCGTATCGTGCCGGGGGATCGGGTGCGCGTCGAGTTGTCACCCTACGATCTCTCGCAGGGACGCATCACTTGGCGTAACCGCAGCTAGACGCTCACCGCAGTTCGGCGCCAGCCAGGCGTTCACCGGGCGACCCACTGGTGGCCGGACGAGTGTCAACCAGGTGGTGGTCGCACGGTTTCGGGCGGGTTTATGGCGCCGCCGGGCGGCACACGTAGCGCGGTACCCGTGACGTTCTCGTGACGTGTGCGTGTCGTGCTGCCGTGGGCCGATTGTGGCGCCGCCAGAGGCTGGCTATTGCCTATTTGGGCTATCGCCAGTGGGTAAAGCGCCCTGCATGGGGTGATGTTCGCTTAAACGTTTGAGGCGTGGTATTTTCAGGTGGTTTGGGCGTCGTCGTGGCGTGCTCAGGTGATGGGCGTGTCTGCTGATGACGCCTGCGAAATGGAGTTGGGTGCCATGAAAGTTCAGGCGTCGGTGAAGCCGCGCTGCGAGAACTGCAAGGTGATTCGCCGCCATGGGGTGGTGATGGTGATTTGCAGCAAGTTTCCCAAGCACAAGCAGCGTCAGGGCTAGCAATGCGGTACAACGCCACGTTTCACATCGAGCAGGCTAGCTTGCGGTGAGGCAGTGGCGCTGTGTTGTCTCACGTTCTACACGTTCTACCAGAGTATCGTGATCATCGAGGAGGAGCTGGCGCATGGCCAGAATCGCCGGGGTTGATGTTCCCCGCGACAAGCGTGTTGAGGTGGCGCTGACCTATATCTTTGGGATCGGCCAGACCACCAGCAAGCAGGTTCTGACGCAAACGCGCGTCAGCCCCGATACGCGGGTGAAAGACCTGACGGAAGACGAAGTGGCCCGACTGCGTGAGTTCATTGACCGCAACTACAAGGTGGAGGGCGACCTCCGCCGCGAAGTGGATATGAACATCAAGCGGCTGATCGAGATCGGCTGCTATCGGGGCATGCGGCACCGTCGCAACCTGCCTGTACATGGGCAGCGCACCCGCACCAACGCCCGCACACGGCGCGGCAAGCCCAAGACGGTGGCAGGCAAGAAGAAGGCAACCAAGAAGTAATCGTTGGGCCAGTATGCAGGCAGTACATATATGGTGCGTACTGTCCCTACACGGTCTGTAATGGCGGAAAGAGGACGCGACAAGCATGGCGGAAAAGGGTCAGAAGCGGCCTGCCGGTCGGCAACGGCGGCGTGAACGCAAGTCGGTGCCACGTGGGCAGGCGCACATCCGCGCCACCTTCAACAATACGCTGGTGACGATCACCGATCCCAATGGCAATGTGCTCTCGTGGAGTAGCGCTGGCGCGATGAACTTCAAGGGGTCACGCAAGAGCACCCCGTTTGCCGCTGGTGAGGCGGCCACCACGGCGGTGCGCAAGGCGATGGAGCATGGCGTGCGGCAGCTCGAAGTCTATGTGCGCGGTCCGGGGTCGGGTCGTGAGGCGGCGATTCGCGCACTGGCGCAGCCGGGGATGTCTGTGGTCTCGATCACCGATGTGACGCCCATTCCTCACAATGGTTGTCGCCCACCCAAGCGCCGCCGCGTCTAGCGTACGCATGCGGGCCGCTCTTGGCGCCGAGGCGCCGGAGCACACACGGGACGGGGACTATAATCCCTTATTCGTCCTGATGTTTGGTCGCGGCAGATGCGGCGACTGGCAGTTTTGTCATGGTTCCGACAGTTTCTGTCGTTAGCTCTATCATTAGCACTGGCGAGTTCGCAGAGACACCGCCTTCGTCCTGGGCGGCGCTGGGCTTGACCATCTTCACGCATGATGCGGCGGATGGGGCGCCCCGCTACTGTACGGCGCATCATATCTGATTGCGCCTGGTGGTTGCTCATACCGGCTTCGTTCAGATAAGCATCCAACCGGCAAGCGGCGGAGTGTTTTTCGAGCATCTGGTGAACCTGGCGCAGCGGCTGGCGCCTGGGGACCGCGACCGAAACACGCGCAGCTTGCATGTTTGCACGCCTGGGGCAGCGCCCACCACGACACGCGATTCGGCTGAATCGCCTGCCGGCTGGTGATATGGCGCCGACGCTCCTGCGTGTGCCTGTCTCAGTTTGACTTTCAGGAGGACGAAAGCGCCACATGGCCCGATATACTGGTCCCGTCTGCCGCTTGTGCAGGCGTGAGGGAGAGAAGCTCTTCCTCAAGGGTGAGAAGTGTTTCACCAAATGCACGCTTGAGCGGCGCCCATCAAAGCCCGGCCAACACGGCGCGGCGCGCGGACGCAAGGCGTCTGGCTATGCCGTGCAACTGCGCGAGAAGCAGAAGGTGCGTCGCAGCTATGGCATTCTGGAGCGGCAGTTCAAGAAGCACTTTGATCTGGCTGCCCGCCGCCCCGGCAAGACCAGCGACAATCTGATCCAGATGCTGGAAATGCGGATGGACAACATCATCTATCGCCTCGGTTTCGGCGATTCGCGCGCTCAGGCCCGCCAACTCGTCAACCACGGCCACTTCCGTGTGAACGGGCGCAAGTTGGATATCGCCTCGGCGATTCTGCGCGCTGGCGATGAGATTACGGTGCGCGAGTCGAGTCGCTCAACCGAATATTTCAAGGCTCGTGCGTTGATGCTGGCCCAGAAGGGGGTTCCGGCATGGCTGCGTGTGGACGCCAACACGCTCACGGGTCGTATTCTGGCTCTGCCGACCCCGCAGGAGCTGGAACTGCCCTTCAATGAAGCCCTGGTGGTCGAGTTCTACCAGCGGTAGAAGGAGGGGATCGCTTTGATTGACATAGCTCTGCCTCGTATTACATCAACCGATTCTGAATCCAACTACGCCAGCTACGACATTGAGCCGCTGGAGGCAGGGTATGGCAGAACCCTGGGCAATGCGCTACGGCGTGTGCTGCTCTCGTCGCTGCAAGGCGCCGCGATCACAGCCATCAAGATCGAGGGCGCACAACATGAGTTTCAGGATGTGCCGGGAATCAAGGAGGACGTGACAGACATCGTTCTGAACGTCAAAAAGATTCGCCTGCGCTCCTTCTCTGACCGGCCGGTAACCATGCGGCTCGAAGTTTCGGGCGAGCGCCGTGTGACGGCGGCTGACATCCAGGCGCCTGCCTCCATCGAGATCGTCACCCCCGACGTGTATATCTGCACGCTCGATGGATCCGACGCGCATCTCGATATGGAGTTGGTCGTCGAGTCTGGCAAGGGCTATGTTCCCGCCGAGACGAAGGAGGGCCAGCCCATTGGTCAGATTCCGATTGACGCGATCTTCACGCCGGTGCAGAAAGTCAACTACACCGTCGAGAATACCCGCGTTGGGCAGATGACCAACTACGACAAGATCACGTTGCAGCTCTGGACCGATGGCGCGATCTCGCCGGATGAGGCGCTGCGCCAGGCGTCGCAAGTGCTCGTGCAACACTTCCAGATGATCGCCGATCACAGTGAGCCGACCATCATCGAGCAAATGCTGCCCATCGGCATTACCAGCGGCAGCACTGACCTGCAGATTCCGCAGAAGATTTACGATACGCCCATCGAGGAACTTGATTTGACGGTGCGCGCCTACAACTGCCTGAAGCGCAGTGGCATCACAAAAGTGGGCCAGGTGCTCACCATGAATGAGGATGACTTGCTGGCGGTGCGCAACTTCGGCGAGAAGAGCCTCAACGAGTTGAAAGACTCGCTGCGGGAGCGACATTTCCTGCCATCGTTTGGCGACACCGATCAGGCGGATCAGCTGGATCAGTTGGATCAGTTGGATCAGTCGGACCGTTCAGCGTACCAGGACTTCACGGATCAGGCGGGCGCGTCTTCCAATGGCGCCGGTACCCTGGGTATCCTGGGGGCGGACGACGATTTCAATCTACTAGATACTGCGGAGGATGAGTAGCATTCATGCGGCACCGTGTGGCGGGCAACCGCATCAATATGCCAGAGGCGCGACGGCGCGCTGCAATTCGCAGCATGCTCGACGGCCTCTATACCTGGGAACACATCACGACGACCGAGGCGCGCGCCAAAGCGGTGCAGGGTGAGGCCGAGACGCTGATCGCCATCGCCATTCGCGGCCACTCGAAGTCGTGGGAACACCTCAAAGCCGTCGTTGACGACGACTACGTTGCCGAGCAGGTGCTGGCGCTGGCGCGTCGCGCCCGCTTCAATGTGGATGAGCAAGTTCCCAGCAACGAGGACCGCGCGGCGCAGGGCAAATATCCCCTGAGCGATGATGCGCGCAAGCTCAAAGAGGCGCGCTTGCAGGGCTTCCAGAAAGAAATGCTCGATTTGATTCGAGATAAGGATGAGGCGCAGCAGGCGCTGACCGCCGCCCGCGAGGCGATGGCCATTGAGTTGCACGCCCGTCGCACCATCTTGAAGCACTTGCCGCATGAGCGCGCTGTGCGCAAGATTTTCGAGCAACTTGTGCCGCGCTTCACCGGACGTAACGGCGGCTATACGCGCATCTCCAAGCTGGGCCGCCGTCAGGGCGACGCATCGGAGATGGTGCGGCTGGAGCTGGTGTAAGCCAGCGGCTAACGTCGCGCCTGCGCGGTGGGGGCGCTTCTCTTGGCTTGAAAGGCCAGAGCACGGACGGATCGGGACTGAAGTCCCTTTATTCGGGGTGTTGGCGGAAAGGCTATGACGCCGACCACGTTTGCGGCGCGTATCGCCTACGATGGCACACGCTTCAGCGGCTTCCAGCGGCAGGCGGTGGAGCGCGGGCCAACGGTGCAGGGCGAGATCGAGGCGGCGCTGGCGCGCATTGCGGGTGAGCCGATTGCGATCACAGCGGCGGGGCGCACCGATAGCGGTGTTCACGCGATGGGACAGGTGATCGGCTTCCGGGTGGCGGCGCGGCTCACCGGCCCCGACTGGCGGAGGGCGCTCAACGCGCTGCTGCCAACCGACATTGCGGCGCGGGCTGTCGGTGTCGCGCCAGATGACTTCCATGCGCGCAAACACGCGCTGGAACGCCGCTATCGCTATCGTATACTGTGTGATAGCGCACGCGATCCGTTGCGCGAACGCTATGTCTGGCGGGTGGCGAATCGGCTGGATGTGGCGGCGATGGCTGCGGCGGCAGCGTTGCTGGTCGGCGAGCATGACTTTGCGGCCTTTGGCTCAAGCCCCTGGGACCGCAAGGCTGATGGGTATCGCGCGCATACGGTGCGGCGGCTGACGCTGGCGCGCTGCGCCTGGGAGCCGTCGGTCGGGGCTGCGCTTGACGGTGAGCCTGATCGTGAGCCTGATGGTGAAGACGGCGGCAAGCCAGACGAGATCACGTTCGACTTTGCAGCCAACGCCTTCCTCACTGGCATGGTGCGGCGTCTGGTGGGGACACTGGCGCTGGTAGGCGCGGGCAAGCTGGCGCCTGCCGATGTGCAGGCGATGCTGGCGGCGCGCGAGAAGGCGCATCCAGGGGCGGCAGCGCCACCGCAGGGTCTCTGTCTGGCGCGGGTAACGTATCCGTCGGGCATGCTCGCCTGGTAGGTCACACGCTCGGGCTTGAAAGGCCGGAGTACGGGACAAGTTGCGGGCTGAAGCTCGCTCAAAGATAGTCGTGAGGCGACGTGTGTAGGCGACGCCTGGAGTAATAGTGAAATGAATCCGAATCCAAAGACCTATAGCGCCAGGCGCGACGAACTGAACCCGCGCTGGTATCTGGTTGACGCGAAGGGCAAAGTGCTGGGTCGGGTAGCGAGCGAGATCGCCACCATCCTGCGCGGCAAGTACAAGCCGACGTTTACGCCGAGCATGCTCTGCGGCGACTTTGTGGTGATCATCAACGCGCGCGACATTGACGTGACGCGCAATCGCCGCGACCAGAAGACCTACTTCCGCCACTCGCAATATCCCGGCGGCTACAAGGTCGAGACGCTGCGCCAGTTGCTGGCCCGTCGTCCGGAACGTGTGATCGAGCTGGCCGTGCGGGGCATGTTGCCGCACAACCGGCTCGGAGCCGATATGCTCGGTCGCCTCAAGGTCTATCCCGGCCCGCAGCATCCGCATCAGGCGCAGCAGCCTGTGCCGTGGACACTGCCGACGGTGGAGAGCATGCTGGTGGATCAACAGCGCATCGAGCAGTTGCGTGAGCCTGAGAAGGTGACCAGCGCGACCGATAAGACGACAGAAGCCTGAAGAAGCGTACACGACCTGGCATAACGACCGGGAGAAGCCTGACGAGCCGCAAGGCGCTACAGGCATAGGAGAGGATAGACGTGGCGGAGAAGATCCCCTATTTCTATGGGACGGGGCGGCGCAAAACGGCGGTGGCGCGTGTGCGGCTCTATCCAGGCGACGGCAAGGTGACGGTCAACGGGCATGACGTTGACCGCTATTTCGGACGCGACGTGCTGGCGACGCTGGTGCGCAGTCCGCTGCGCCTGCTGGAGCTGAACACGCAGTATAACGTGACGGCGAAGGTGATCGGCGGCGGCGTGAGCGGCCAGGCCGGCGCGGTGCGGCATGGCATCGCGCGGGCGCTGCTGCGCGCTGACGATGGCGCCAGATCGGCGTTGCGGCACGCTGGCTTCCTCACGCGCGACCCGCGCATGAAGGAACGCAAGAAGTACGGCCTCAAGCGCGCCCGCAAGGCCAAGCAGTACACCAAGCGCTAATTCAGCAGCCTGGCCCATACACGACAAGCTCCCAAAGTCTGTTGCTATGACAGGCTTCAGGAGCTTGTGTGGTCTTCACCGAACGATGCGTCCATACAGCGAGGCGGATTACTCCTCGTCGAGCAACCCCTTACGCACCCCGCGCAGGAACCGCTTGGCGCCCACGTAGAGCATCGCGTAGAAGGCGATTATGAGGAGCATGACCGGTACTACCGACAACCAGGGTATTCCGAGAAACGACGAGTTCATTGTCGCCTGTCTTTCAGATCGTGCTGAAACGCAGCGATTGCTGCTTCTAACACTGCCGGTCAGGTTGTACTGCTCGCCATGAGGTATCACTCCTCATCGAGCAACCCCTTACGCAC
>JBDTAI010000441.1:0-4589 GCA_039924685.1 Ktedonobacterales bacterium | reverse complement strand
ACACCAGCCTGCGCAGTTACCTCACTCACTCATACAAAACGACTGCTGCACAATACCAATAACATCGCCAGCCGTATGCCTTAGCGACCATCAGATGAGGGTCTGGCAGGCAGGCAAAAACTGCTCTAGCCAAAAGGGCTCCCTCGTTACCCGCCTCAAGCGCAGGCCGTTACTTTACTGGGGAAATATTCATCTCATCTATAGAGAGCCAGAAGATAGTGGAGTCGAGTCGCTATGAAAGTTCGTTATCGTTCCCTATCCTTGCTGCTTGCGGCTACTTTGGTGTTCACCTTGATCGTCGGAGCATTCTCGATTGTCTGGCTGCGCGACGCTCACGCCGCGCATGAGTCTCATGCGCGCAAGATAGCGATCAGCACACCACCCACGGCTAACCAGACGCCATTCAACAATGAGGGAATCAGCCCTGACGCCAACCCATCGGCAGGCAACTTTGACGGTGGCGGCAGAAGCTACTCGAATGACGCCCTCACCACCGCCGGTTTTGCCCCTGGCGCTAGCATCTCCACTGGCGGCTATACCTTTCAATGGGTGACGCCCGCCGCCGGAGCGCCCGATAACTGGCTGATCGGCGCCCAGGCCATTCCGCTGACAACCAGCGCGCCGACGGTTGCCTTCCTCGGCGCGGGAACCGCTGGCCCAGGTGGCCCCGCGACGGGAACCGGCTATATCCGATACAGTGATGGCAGCATGCAGGCGTATACGCTCACCTTCAGCGACTGGACGCTGGATGGTGGATCGGTCGGTGTTGATCCACATGATACTATCACCGTCGAGACACCCTATCGCAATACGCCGACCGGCAAAGATATGACGAATACCTATATCTTCATGACCGTGGTGACGCTGCTCCCCGGCAAAACGACGACAAGTGTGATCCTGCCTACCGCCGCCGCTCAGGGTGGCCTGCATGTCTTTGCTCTGGCCGCCGCGCCGACCGCAGCCACCTTCACCGCCAAGGGGATCACCAATAATACCAATCCCGCGGCAGGCAACTTCGACGGCGCAGGCAATAGCTACTCGAACAACGCGCTGGCAGCGGCGGGTCTCGGCTCCGGTTCGCTGACTCCAATCTATAGCTTCCAGGCGCAGTGGCCCAGCGTCGCGGTGGGCGCCAAAGACGCCTGGAACGCGCCAGGAACGGTGATTCCCGTCGCGGCTGGCGCAAACTCCGGCGCTACGCTCGCCATCGTCGGCGCGGCCAGTGGTGGCGCATCGTCGGGAACGGCCACCATCACTTACAGCGATGCAACCACACAGAACTTCACGCTGGCCTTCAGCGACTGGACGCTGATGCACGGGACGCAACAGCAGCTAGCGACGAACTACACCGTGGCGCAGACGTCCTACTACAACACGCCCACCGGCCAGCATAGCGGCAATGTCTACGTCTTCGCCACATTCGTCGGTTTGGCGCAGGGGAAAGCTGTGAAGTCGCTGACGCTGCCCGCCACCGAGACGGGCGGGAACATGGCGGTATTCGCTGTTGCTGTGGGCGCGGCCAATATCCCCTTTAACCTGGCGGCGATCAGCGCCAACAATGCGCCCACCTCGGCCAACTTCGACGGAGGTGGGCGAAGCTACTCGAACAACGCGCTCGCCTTCGCCGGTATCACCTCCGGCTCGGTGCTCAGCAGCAATGGCTTCAACTTCCAATGGGCGACCAACGCTGCCGGAAACGCCGATGCCTGGCAGTCGGTGGGGCAGACCATCCCAGTTGTGACGAATGGCGGCAATCTGGCATTCCTGGGCGCGGCCAGTGGCGGCGCATCGTCGGGAACCATCACCATCACCTTCAGCGACGGAACCACGCAGACTGCGACGCTGGCCCTCAGCGACTGGACCTTGAACGGCGGCAGCCAGCAGATTCTCCCCGGTGAGCAGATCGCCGCGCAAATGCCCTATCGCAATACGCCGACCGGGCAGGAGTACGTCACCACCTATGTTTTCTTCACCGCGATTGCGCTGACGTCGGGCAAAACGACGCAAAGTGTCACGCTGCCCAGCAGTCTCACTGGCGGCGGCATGGATGTCTTCGCCATTTCGGGCCAGCCCGCGACAAGCAAAGCGAAGAAGAAGCCATCGCCCGCAACGCGTACAGTGCAGACCACCCAGGCAATCCACGCGCCGCAGACCAGCGCTCCCACCAACTGGGCAACCTATCTGGGATCGCCGGGGCGCACCGGCTATAACGGCGCCGAGACGCTACTCACGCCAGCCAACGCGCACTCACTCACGATGAAGTGGAAGGCGCATGGCGCGCAGGGCATCTCCGATCAGCCGATCATCGTCGGCGGCCTGGTCTACTGGGGGTCGTGGGACGGCCTGATGCACGCGACTAGCGCAACGTTTGGCAACGACGTGTGGACCACCAACCTCGGCCAAACGTCGGTTCCTGGTTGCATTCCATCCACAGTTGGCGTAGGCAGCACAGCAACCTATGGGCAGATCGGGACAACACCCGTGCTGTTCGTCGGTGGTGGCAATGATACGATGTATGCGCTCAATGCGACGACAGGACAGATCATCTGGGCGACGACGCTGGAAGCGTCCACCGATTTCTTCATCTGGGACTCGCCTGTCGTCGCCAACGGCAACCTCTACATTGGTGTCTCGTCCTTCGGCGACTGCCCCAACTCGGTAAACACGGTCTTCAAGCTGAGCGCCACCACCGGCGCCATCCAGAACATCCTGACGCTGGCGCCCGCCAACTGTCCGGGCGACGGCGTGTGGGGATCGCCTGCGCTGGATGTGGCGACGGGCGTACTCTACTTCGCCACTGGCAACGGCTGCCCGACGGACCCCAACGCCTCGGCCATCGAAGCGGTGAGTTCGGGCGATCTGTCGCTGGTAGATCGCTGGAAAGTCCCGGCGGCGCAGCTTGGCGGCGATACCGATTTCGGTAATACGCCGACGCTCTTCACGGCGGCGATCAACGGCGTGCAGCGGCAAATGATCGGCGTCGCCTCCAAGAACGGCCTCTACTACGCGCTTGACCGCACCAACCTCAGCGCCGGGCCGGTGTGGCAGGATCAGATCGCGGTAGGCGGCGACTGCCCTGACTGCGGCAACGGCAGCATCTCGCCCAGTTCATTTGATGGCGCGACGCTCTACGTCGCAGGAGGAAACACTACCATCGGCGGCTCCGCCTGCAAGAGCAGTGTACGCGCCGTCAACCCGGCGACGGGCGCGTATCTCTGGGAACATTGCATCAGCACCGGCCCGACGCTTGGCGCTGTCACCACCTCGCCCGGCCTTGTCGCCATCGCGTCGCAGACGGGGGTCTATGTGTTGAGCGCCGCGACCGGCGCGACGCTATTCTCCTACAGCGATACATCGTCAGGTTCGTTCTTCTTCTCTGCGCCGACCATTGCCAACGGATCGCTGTACGCGCCCAACGACGATGGCTCGTTTTACGCCTTCGGGACGCTGCTCATTCGCCAGCCGGGGCATTAGCTGGCGCATCCGCCTGCTTGAGCGTGGCGAGGTCGAAGGTGGGATCGCCTAGCGGTGCGAGATCAGCGGGCAGACGAGTGTTGGCGGCGATCAGTTCGCGCAACAGATCCATCTGCGCGTCGTCGTTGACCATCATTGCCGCCCGCAAGATGCCACCCTCGGCAAAGAGGGTGGTAAACGCATCTTTGGTGACATCGCCACGCACCACAAGCGTCGCCATTGCTGAGGGATAGCCCAGCATGTTGATGGCAAGGTCGAACTGGTCGGAGAAGAAATACGGCACATGGCGATAGATTTCATCGCCGCCGGTCAGGTTGGCCGCCGCCGTCTGCGCCGAAGCGATGGCGTTGTCCCAATGCTCGAAGTGCATGCGCCCCGCTACTGGATCGGGGTAGGCCGCCACATCGCCCGCCGCATAAACATCGGCAGCCGAGGCGCGCAGGTGGTCATCCACCACCACGCCATGACGCGGATCGGTCGCCAGCCCCGCCGCATCCGCCAGCTCGCTGTTGAGCTGGATGCCGACGCCGACGATGGCGAGATCGCAGGCAATCTCGATGGGTTGCGCATTGGTATCCTGAATATTGGCAATACGTGTCGCAGACAGCTTGCCATCGGGTCCCGCAATAAACCCGCTGACGGCATGATCATAGTAGAGGGTAGCGCCGCGTCGGCTGAACTGGGTCTGGATGTAGCTTGAGACCCCAGGCGGGACCATCCCCACCCAGGCGCGGGCGACGGGGTCCACCAGTGTGACCTGCGCGCCCTTGAAGAGCGCATTGGCGGCGCCCTCAAGCCCGATGAAGCCGGAGCCGACGACGACCACGTTGGGTGTGGCGCCCGCCGCCGTGATCGCTTCGAGCGCCTGCCGGATGGCCGTCGCATCGTCAAGCGTGCGCAACACAAATACGCTAGGGAGGTTCATGCCAGTGATGTCGAGCGTGCGTGGGCGACCGCCGGTAGCGTAGAGCGTCTTGCCATAGCTCACCGTATTGCCATCGCTCAGAGTCGCCGTTTTGGCTGCCGTGTCGAGCGCCGTCACTGTGATGCCCTGCGCCAGCGTCACCCGCTGGTCGACGTACCAGGGTGGCAACTGCACGAACACGCCGCCATCG
>JBDTAI010000440.1:0-7225 GCA_039924685.1 Ktedonobacterales bacterium | reverse complement strand
GGGGTTTCCGGCTCCTGTTCGCGGCGGCTGGTTCATGATGATGTACTTATTCTTGTTTTCTTGCTTTCTCAATCGTGTTCTATTGCATTGTCGTGTCGCCGTGAGTGCGGCAGTTCTGCATGGGAATGCCGCGCTACGCGCGGCGGATCGCGATTTTTTTTGCGGGGAGGTGGGTATGAGCGACCCGATACTCCTTGCGCTAACCCCGGCGCCGTTCGCGTCGCTCCCACTCTACGAGCGGCTCTGTTCCTTCGAGAACCTGTTGTGCGCCTTTCGGCAGGCGGCGCGCGGCAAGCGTCGTCGTCCCGATGTGACCCTGTATGATTACAACCTCGAAGGCTACCTGCTGAACCTGCGTGATCACACCTGCCATCCACAACGGGCGCGCGGACGCAACCCCACCGAAGGTGGCCCCTACAATAGTTGATCAGCAACGCTCACAGCTTGAAGTAGAGTAGCAGCGTGAGGGCGGGGACGATAACCAGCAGCGCCCAGTCGAGCAGGCGCAGGCGTCCCTCGTGGAGCAGTGTCGCCTGGCCCATCACCCCATAGCCTCTGGCCTCGAGCGCGGCGGAGAGATCGCCAGCGCGGCGTAAGGCGCCCTGTATTAGCGGGACGATCAGTGTTGCCACACCGCGCACGCGCGCACGCGGCGAACCAGTGGTGAAGTCGGCCCCACGCGAGACCTGCGCCTTGATCAGTTGATCGGCCTCCTGCAAGAGTGTCGGCACGAAGCGCAGGGCCACCAGCGTCATCAGGCCGAACTCGTCGGCGGGCAGGTGCAGCCAGCGCAGCGGACGCAGCAGCAGCACGATCCCCTCCGCTAGCGCGACGGGCGTGGTAGTGAGCGTCAGCAGCATCGTCCCCAGGTAGAGCAGCAGCAAGATGGCGGCGAAGGTGAAGGTGAACCACAGCCCATCATAGGTCACGACGATCTGGATCGGCAGAGTCAGGCCATGAAGCGAGAGCGTTGACAGGTTGAACGTGTGCCACGTCGTGCCGGTCGTCCAGATCAGCGAGAAGGGCGAACCAATCGCGATCAGCAGCAGCAACAGCCGCATGCGCCGCAAGAGATAGCGCGGCGAGATGCGCGCCAGCGCCACCGCCGCCAGCAACAGCGCGCCCGTCAGCGCATAGACACCATAGTGGAAGTAGTGGTGGTTGGCGAAGAAGAGCGCCAGCGCCAGCCATATCAGCAACACCAGCTTGGTGCGCGCCCGCAAGTGATGCACGAGGGATTCGCCCGGCGCATACATCCCAATCGGCAGATTTTCCAGCATGGACCTATCCCCCGACCCTTTCCCGCGCCAGGAAAGGGAGTATGTCAGGCGTCGTATGCAGTGCGCTGGCAAGCAACCCAGCCAATGTCTCGGGTGTAAGTGTCCCATCTTCTTCAGCGCTGGCGCCAGACATCAGTCCGCGCTCACGGGCCTGCGAAAGTGTTTCGGCCAGCGGTGGCGGCTGTAGCCCACAGGCCAGGATCGCGTCGCGTTGCGCAAAGACGACGTTGGATGTTCCCGCCAGCCGCAGTTCGCCATCCGCCAGCGCAAAGACAGTATCGGCCAGCGTCGCCACCTCGCTCATATCATGCGAGACGATCACCAGCGTCAGCCCATCTTCGCTGCGCAGGCGCGTGAGGCAGGCATAGAGTTCGTTGCGCGCCTCGGCGTCAAGTCCAGCGCTGGGTTCATCCAGCACGAGGGTCGCGGGACGTAGCGCCAGCACGCCTGCCAGTGCGACGCGCCGCCGTTGCCCACCGCTCAAGGCAAAGGGCGAACGCGCCAGAAACGCATCATCGGCAGGTAGCGCCACCGACCGCAATGCCCAGCGCACCCGTTCACGGAGCGCCGCGCCCGTCAGACCGTGGCGATGTGGGCCGAACGCGACATCCGCGCCCACCGTCGCCGCGAAAAGTTGCGCCTCTGGGAATTGGAACAGCAGCCCTACCCGCTGGCGCAGTTTGCGTAATCGCGCGCCGCCAAGTCGCGCTGTCACCGCAACGTTACCCACTGCAATGCGTCCGGTTGTGGGCCGCAGCAGCCCGTTGAAGTGCTGCACGAGCGTGGACTTGCCCGATCCCGTCACGCCGACGATGGCGGCGCACACGCCATCCGCTATCGTCAGGCTGACATCGCGCAGCGCCGTTCGCGCCTGCGGTGTCCCTGGCGCGTAGACATAGCTGAGGCGCTCCACCTCGATGCTCATGCTGGTTGCTCCTGAAATGCCACCAGCGCATCTACCAGCGCATCGGGCGACAGCGCGTTGGGTGGGATCGGGATGCCCTGCATCCGTAGCCGCTCGCCCAGTTCCGCCAGATCAGGGATGACCAGGCGTAGTGCGCGCAGGCGATCCAGGTCGGCGAAGAGCGTGGCGGGCGCTCCCTCGGCGGCGATATGGCCCTGCTCCAGCGCGATCACGCGGTCTGCCAGGGCAGCCTCTTCGAGCAGATGGGTGACGTAGATCAGTGTGAGGCCACGTTCACGATTGAGCCGTTGCAGCAACCGCAACACGTCGGCGCGGGCGCGTGGATCGAGCAGCGCGGTCGGCTCGTCGGCCACCAGACACGCCGGTTCGAGCGCCAGCATCCCCGCGAGCGCCAGTCGTTGCCGCTGCCCACCGGAGAGCGTCTGGGGCGCCCGTCCACGCAGTTCGGTCAGCCCTACGGCGGCCAGCGCCGCATCCACCCGCTGCATCAGCGCCTTGCGCGGCCAGCCGCGCGCCGCAAGCCCCCATGCCACATCATCTTCCACCACTGTCGCCACAATCTGGTTGTCGGGGTCGGAGAAGATCATGCCCACCGCCTCACGGATGCGTCCCAAAGCCGCCGTGTCGCGGGTATCCAGCCCATTGACCAGCACATGCCCATCTGTCGGAATCAGCAATCCGTTGAGCAGCCGCGCCAGTGTGGATTTGCCACTGCCGTTATGCCCCAGCAGCGCCACAAACTCGCCCTGCCGGATGGTTAGTGAGACACCATCCAGCGCCAGCGCCAGCACACCTGCTCCGGCTGATGAGGCTGGATAGCGATACGACACATCTGCGACAGCGATCTGCATTGGTTGGGTGGTTGGTTGCGCCAATGTGGCAGGCTGCACGCTACTCATTGCGGTTGCCCCGCGATATTCTTTTTCCCGCCGGGTAGCGCTTACGTCGCAGCAGACGGAGCGGAGCCGTCACGAACCGCGCCAGCCACCATACCAGCCTCACCGTCCAGCGCGGCGGGAAGGGGCGCACATCGTGGCCCAGCACACGCGCCATGCCGTTTGCCACGGCATAGGCCAGCGCACCCACCGGCAGCGCAAAGCAGGCCAGATAGACCCCCATCAGCAGCGGCCAGTATGCCAGTGTGAATCGCTCCAGCGCTGCATAGGCCGGACGCACAGCCAGCCACCATGCAGAGACACCAACCACCTGTGCGGCGTTCGCGGCTAGCCAGGCGACTGAGTCCATCGCGTTGCGCAGTTCGGCCACGATGTCCGCCACAGGATAACCGATCAGCACGATCAATGCGATCAGCGCGGCATAGGAGGCGCCTGCAATCAGCAGAGTGAGCGCCGCCAGCGTCAGAATTGGCGAGCGCCGCCGCTGCATCGCCCAGCCAAGAATCAGGCCCATCACACCCATCAGGCCCAGCCGCCAGCCATAGTGCGGTCCGGTGAGAACTGTCATGAGGAACGTGGCAACGGCGATGGCCAGCAGGGTCGGCTTCAGACCGCGCCGCAGATAGAGGATGGCGAAGGGCGCAGGCACAACCGGCTGGAACGCGACGCCCAGCAGTGGCAGATAGACGGCGGCGAGGTCAAGGATCACGGCCACATCGGCCAGCAATCCGCCCTCAGCCAATCCCAGCGCATCCACCCAGGGCGCGCGGCGTGGACGCTTTTCGGCCCCATGTAGCGCTGGTAAGTCGTTTCGATTGATGCTGTCAGCATCGGCGGGTGCTGCGGATGTAGGGGGATCGAATGTTGTTGCGCCTGTCGCCAGTTCGCTCACCTGCCAACCCTTTCCCACAACCCGGCCATGCGTTCACTCGCCTACACCATAACACGGCGCTATGGCTCACGACTACTACAACGGGACATTCGCGGATGAGAAGTCTGACAGAATGTGGCGGAGAGGAGCGTCTGATGATACCCTCTCGTCAAGAGATGTACCAACGATGTGTATTAGTGGCAAGCGGGGGGCAATACGCGGTGGAACATGCGGCGATGCGTGACAGCGACGAAACCATGCGGCAGAGTGGGGACGAACAACCAGCGCAATTCGGCGGGGCGGCGCGACCAGCACCCGATGCGCCCAATAGTCCGTGGCGCACCCACAGCGCGCAGGAAGTCTATCGCAACCGCTGGCTCTTCGTCACCGAGTATGCCGTGACGCGCCCCGACGGTCAGCCGGGCATCTATGGCGTGGTGGACCCCGGCGACAACGCCACCATCGTCGCGCTCGACGACGAGGAGCGCGTCTGGCTCGTTGGCGATTTCGTCTATCCTGTGCAGGCGCGGCGCTGGAT
Source organism: Ktedonobacterales bacterium (assembly GCA_039924685.1). Taxonomy (GTDB): domain Bacteria; phylum Chloroflexota; class Ktedonobacteria; order Ktedonobacterales; family JADMIN01; genus JBDTAI01. The sequence goes on along the minus strand of JBDTAI010000440.1, from coordinate 2,715 downwards.
GCTGCCGGGCGGCAAGGTGGAGGATGGTGAGGAGCCGCTGCTAGCCGCCCAACGTGAGTTGGCCGAAGAGGTGGGCGCCGAGGCCGACGAGTGGACGCTGCTGGGCGCCTATGAACTGACGCCAGGCATCTCGCCGCAATGCAGCTATCTCTATCTGGCGCGCGGCCTGCGCTTCGGCCTGCACCAGCGCGAAGGCTCGGAGCAGGCGATGCAGACGCGCGCGATGCCCTTGCGCGATGCGTATCTGGCTTGCCTCAAGGGCGAGTTTGCCGCTGCCGTCACGGTTCTGGGTATCTGGCGTGCGCGGGAACTACTGCATGGCGCGTCAAGCGGTGATGCTGAGGCATAATGCGTAACACGCCCTATCTTTGCTCCCCTCCTCGTGAGAGAAAGGTTGGGGGTGAGGTGGGATCAGGCGACCTCGAGTGCGCAACGCACACCGTGGCGTCGCAACTGTTCGCAGTAATATTCCGCCGGTTCACGCAGGCAGGTGATCACTTCTGCAGCGCCGGATGTGTGGGCCGCAGCCAGCAGTCGCACCGCGGCATCCGTGGTGAGAGACACGATCACATGGGTGAGCGCCTTCACCTGGAGCGCATCACTCACCCCATCATCGTTGCTGCGCGCATCGGCATAGAGCATGAGACGATAGCGTGGCAGCGCCCGCCACAGCAGTCGCAACTCTTCATCAGTGCGCTGCGGCGTCCGCTGACTGCTGGCATAGATGGTCTGTGTCGTATCGCGTTCGCGCGTCTTGCGTCCCCCGAATAACCATGCCATACGCCACGCCCTCCGCATTGCTCTTGCCGTCTATTCCGCATGTGTAACAGCTACGGAATCGTTGTTACCTGCATAAACGGTAGAGCATGCAGTTACGCCACATCCTGCAGGATGTGGCGTATGGATGGGTTATCTACCAGTTACGTGCGCTTTTTACTTGCGCAATTGCACAGAGGGTGAGGCGCTACGACTGCTTCTCAGAGATGGCTTTGGCCTGAGTGAAGAGCAGTAGATAATCGCGCCCGCCCGCCTTTGAGTCGGTGCCGGACATATTGAAGCCGCCGAAGGGATGGCCGCCGACCATCGCGCCGGTAGACTTGCGGTTGATGTACAGGTTGCCGACGAAGAACTCACGTTCGGCCTGGGCGATGCGGTCGCGGTCGCGTGAGAAGAACGAACCGGTCAGGCCATACTCGGTGTTGTTGGCAAAAGCCAGCGCCTCTTTGTAGTCGCCTGCTTTGGTCAACGCCAGCACTGGGCCGAACACCTCCTCCTGCGAGAGACGCGCCGTGGCTGGCACATCGCCAAAGATCGTCGGCTGGATGAAGTAGCCCTCCTGCTTCAGTGCGTCGCCACCCAGCAGCAGCTTGCCTTCGCCTTTGCCGACCTCGATGTAGTCGAGAATCTTGCGGTAGGCGTTCTCGTCCACCACCGGCCCCATGTAGGTCGCGCCATCGGTGGTATCGCCGATGCTGAGGGCGCTGGCCCGCTCGACGATCTTGCGCGCCACCTCATCATAGACCGACTCGACGATGATCGCCCGCGAGCAGGCGGAGCACTTCTGGCCCTGAAAGCCAAACGCCGAGGCAACAATCGCCTGCGCCGCCGCATCGAGGTCCGCCGTCTCATCAACGACAATCGCGTCTTTGCCGCCCATCTCCAGCACGGCGCGCTTGATCCACTTCTGGCCCTTGCGTGGCTTGGCGGCAAGCTCATTGATGCGCAGGCCCACATCGCGTGAGCCGGTGAACGAGATGAAGCGCGTCAGCGGATGCTCCACCAGCGTATCGCCAACCACGCCGCCCGGCCCCGGCAGGAAACTCACCACGCCGCTCGGCACGCCTGCATCTTCCAGCAGGTCCACAAAGCGCGCGGCGATCAGCGCCGCCGTGCTGGCGGGCTTGAGAATTACCGTGTTGCCCGCCACCAACGCCGAGGATGTGAGACCGATCATGATTGCGCCGGGGAAGTTCCAGGGCGGAATCGCCACACCAACGCCTAGTGGGATGTAGAGCAGTTCGTTGGCCTCGCCGGGCAGCGGAGTGATCGGCTGTTTCTCGGCCAGCCGCAACGCCTCGCGACCATAGAAATCGAGGAAGTCAATCGCCTCGGCGATGTCGGCGTCGGCCTCCACCCAACTCTTGCCCACCTCATAGATCATGATGGCGTTGAAGGTGAAGCGTCGTTCGCGCAGCAACTGCGCCGCCTCGAAGAGGTAGCCGGCGCGCTCGGTGGCTGGCGTATACTGCCAGGTCTGGAAGCGCGCATACGCCTGCTCGACTGCCTCGTTGGCCTCGGCCACGCCTGCCTTGGCAAAGGTCGCCACCACCTGTTCGGGGTGCGCCGGATTGTTGGAGGTGAAGGTTGCCTCAGTAAAGCGCCGCTCACCGCCGATGACCAGCGGATACGTCTTGCCAAACTCAGTGGCAAGCTGATGCAGCGCCGCTTCCTGGGCACGCTTGTTCTCCTCACGGCTGAAATCGGTGAGCGGTTCGTTTGTAAAGGGCGTCGCGGCGGTCGCCGTCACCCGGTCACTGGTCATCACCATATGACTACTCCTCTTTGAGCGTTTCATTGTCAGGAAACGTTGCGCTTGTTTGTCATTACTCGTGTTGTCTGTTGCGATCAGGCGCCGCCTGTTGCGCGGCATGACGTAGCATGTCACACCTCATTGTACCGCATATGTGACATGGGCTGCGGGAGGGTTAGGCAAGG
>JBDTAI010000439.1:0-11775 GCA_039924685.1 Ktedonobacterales bacterium | reverse complement strand
CGTCATGCCACCCTGCTCATCCACCGCGCGCAGCGAGAGGCCCAGGCGGCGACGCTCTGGGTCAATGCGCAGGATACGCACGGTGATTTCCTGCCCCTCATGCAGCCCCTGTTTGGGGTCCTGCGTGCCAGTGGTCATCTCGGAGAGGTGAACCAGCCCCTCGACGCCATCCTCGATGCGGGCGAAGGCGCCAAATGGCGCAATCTTGGTGATCGTGCCGGTGACGAGCTGGCCGACGTGATAGCGCTGCTCCACCTGCGACCAGGGATCGATCTCGGCGCGCTTGATGGAGAGCGCGATCTTCTTCTTCTCGCGGTCCACCGAGAGCACCTGCACCTCGACCTTCTGGCCGACCTTGAGCACCTCGCTGGGGTGGTTGACGCGGCTCCAGGCAAGCTGGCTGATATGCACGAGGCCATCAGCGCCACCCAGGTCCACAAAGGCGCCAAAGTTGGCGAGATTGCTGACCACGCCCTGGCGCACTTCGCCCACCTGCAACTCGTTGAGCAGCTCCTCACGCCGTCGCGCGCGCCACTCTTGCACCGCCTGCCGCTCCGAGAGGATCAGCCGGTTGCGGTTGCGGTTGATCTCGATGATCTTGAGCTGGAGCTTGCGACCGACCATCGCCTGAAGTTTGGACTGCGTCTCGGTGCTGTCGGCGGAGTCTTCGCGGCGCAGATTGAGAATCTGGCTGATCGGCACAAAGCCGCGAATGCCTTCGAGATTGACGATCAGGCCGCCCTTGTTGTGGTCAATGACCTCGGCTTCCTGCAACTCGCCACGGTCGAACTGCTCCTGCGCGATGCGCCACTGCCGCTCTTGGCGTGCGCGTCGAATCGAGACGACAGCGTGGCCCTCGGCGGTCTCTGGCTGCATAATGTAGACCAGCACGTCGTCGCCAATGTGCAGTTCGGCGAGTGAACCGTAGCCCTGTGAGGGCAGTTCCTTCGTCGTCAGCACACCCTCGCTCTTGAGGCCGATGTCCACCAGAATCTCGTCCTGGTCAATACGGACGATCTGCCCCTCGACCACATCGCCGCGCTTGATGGTGCGGAATTGCGCGTCCTCCTCATCGAGCAGGCGCTGCATCTCGCTCATATCAGGGCGGTCGTCGTCCTTGTCAAGCGAATCGTGATCATACTGATCATATTGCGCGTACTGATCGGTGTGCTCGTCAAAGTCCGCGTAGTCTGTCTCTGCTGCGGGCGCTGTCTCTGCTGGGGCGTGATTTTCTGCATGGTTCATGGCGCCCGCATCATCCCCCGCATCATTCGCCGCCTGCACAGTATCCGTATCCGCCGTCTCCACGCTTGCCACTGGCTGTACTGGCTGTACTGGCTGTGTGGAGCTTGCGCTGGCAGTTTGCCCATTCTGCGTCTGCTCGTCGTCGCGCATGTCGGGCGTCGCCTCACCGTCGGTCATGCCGACCTCCTCAAACCCGTTCTGCTCACCTGATTGCTCTGGTGTACGAGACGGAATGGACTGATTGTTTACGCTGCTGCTCATCGAAACTTCCGGAGCGGATGTTCGTAGTAGGTGTCGCGTATAGCTTTCCTCATCCCCACCTGCGCGCTTCTGTTGCGCATGGTATTTGGGAATAGGTCAGGCAGACGTCGAACGTCTCCGAACACTCCCGCTGTCCCTTTCCTCAAAAAATAGTGTCTGTCCTGTACGCTGGACCACCGCGCCCTCACGCAGGACGTGGCGCGGAGAAACTCTGGAGAAAACTCCTGAAGGCACTCCACGCGCTCCGTTGGCGGCTCATCCGGCTATTCGTGGGCAATGTCATTGCGCCCATGTATGGGCGATGGCAGACCCGCTGTTGTGGGGTCCATGCGCCACGCTCCGAGCCGCGTCTCAACCTTGCCACTAGCATAGCTGTAGGTATCGTGGCTTAGCATCGCCATAGGTGACGCAGGTTGAGCAAACCGCTGGCTGTTGTTCGGATACCCCCTGTGTGTAGGATGCTGTCGCGCACAGACGAGACCACCAAACGAGGCTGGAAAGGCGACACAGATAGAGCGATGCGGCGGCTTCATGCCATAGACGGAACCCAACCAGGGCGGCGATGAAGGGTGGCATCCTGAGCGTCGTCGGGAGCCTGTCGGGCGAACACGCGCCTGAGCAAACTGCGCGATCAGGTATGTAGCGGGGAAGTGTGTCGGCAAGAAGAGGAAAGCGTCTGGCGCCGCGCTCGTATGGAATGAGCCGGTTGGTGAACGCGCGCAGCATCATCAGCGGGATTTTGCTTCCTTCAGTGTCGCGGGCGACATTGCCCCGACGGGGATAGACTGAAGGCGCCGACTCCTGCGCGATGGTGATGCACGCCTGCGGACCTACGGTGTACGCCTACGAAACGTGCTCCGGCTTTCCTGCCCAAAGGTGGAAATACTTGAGCGTGCTGTATCCTATGGGTTTGCTAACCATGCGGCGCGCGTCGTCCTCTCAACACCCCTATGACGCAACAATTCGCGCCACCGTTTTCGATGTGCGATACTGCTGCGCCTTGCCAGAATGTGGCTGGAATGTGTTGTTGAAAACGATTGCGCTCCACTGGTACACTGCGTTGCATGCCCCCACTACTCATTGTAGTATATCAAAGAGTGAACCCATACGCAAGCACTATCTGTTGTGACACATCAAAGCTGACAAAAACACTCATTTTGCTTGCCCATCCGGGAGTTTTAGTGACCAATGGCGGCGCATGATAGCGAACAATGTTCGCCCAATCTATCCATGTCATCCAATCCGGCGCAGGGTGAAGACTTGCATACGCTTCCGTCGGCTCCCGCAGCGCGTTCCCGCGAGCGCCTGACCCACGACGCCGACGCGCTGGTGGCATATCTGCGCGCCCGCCTGGCGGCGCCACAGCCTACACTTCAACAGATGCCGCAGGAGCCGTCCGACGCACCTGACGCGCTCGATGAGCCACCGACGTACCCCGCCGAGTGGCAGGATGCTCGCCGCGCCGCCGTGCTGGCCCCGCTCTATGCCCGCGATGGAGCGCCCTATCTGCTCTTCACCCGCCGCGCCGCCACACTCGCCGCCCATAGCGGCGAAATCTCGTTCCCCGGCGGCTCGCGCGATCCCGGCGACACCGATCTTGCGGCGACCGCGCTACGTGAGGCGCAGGAAGAGCTAGCGCTTGCGCCGGAGCGTGTGACACTGCTGGGGACGTTGCCGCCCGCCTTCACTGTGGTGAGCAACTTTCTTGTCACGCCCTGGTTGGGATGGCTGCATGAGGGGTTGCCACCGCTGGCGCCCAACACAGGCGAGGTTGCCGAGGTGATCGAGGCGCCACTTGCCGCGCTCGATGATCCCGCCATCTTCCATAGCGAGGTCTGGCGGCGGCGGGGCGAGGCGCATACCGTCTACTTCTACGATTTCGGCCCCTATCGCATCTGGGGATTGACGGGGCGGCTGCTGCATCAAATACTGGCGCTGCTGCCCCCGCGCGAGACGCCGTAGGACGCAGGTCATCTCACGTAGCCACGGCGACGTAGTACCAACGGCTGGCCGGATCGGGCGGCGACGGGTTACTGACTGCCACAGCGTCCGTCACACTGGATGAGTGGTTGCGCGCCAATGCGATGCAGGCCCCACCTGAAGCAAGCGACACCGCGACCCCGGCTATCCTCCTCGTCATTGTCTCTTGTAGATGTCGTTTTCGTAGTTGCTGTTTGCGTACGTGTCGTCGCTGTGGGTTGTCCTCACTGAATGCCAGGTGTGGGTGGCGCCGGGCGGCAATACCCCCACTCTACTAGTGCCTGCCGCTGTCTCCCGTGCGTCCTGTGCGTGTGGTCAATGCCAATATTCGCCCGCAGCATCTACCCTAAGCCGTGGGCAGTTGTGTCGTGTCGTAGATTGTCACTGTTTGTGCAGCCGAATTGGCGCTCTGTGGTGTCGCCACTGCCAGGAAGTTACCCGTGAGCGCCATGCTGGCAGAGTGAAGTGGCGCATTCGGATCGTCGGTGACAAAGCAGTGTTCGGCGCGATCCCATACGACCTGCCCAAAGGCGACGAGGCGATTATCTGCGCCCGTTTGCATAGGCAGGCTGCCTTTGTATTTGGCGATGGCGCGCATCTGCGCGGTCGGGTCCAGAAAGTGGTCAAGCTCGTAGAGCACCGTCTGCCCCGGCCCGGAGCTGGGTGAGCCATTGCTTTGCATATCCTGAAAGTAGACGGCGCAGAAGAGCGTATCGCCACTGATGGCGATGTTTCCGCCGCCCTGGCAGAGCGATGTCAGTTGCGGCAACGGTGTGTCGGCGCCGGTCGCCAGATTGCGCGCATGGACAACAAGCGGCATGTTTGGTTGCTGGTACAGATAGACCAGGTACGGCCAGCTATAGCCGCCAAACCATGTCTGCGCGTTTGACGGAACGCCGGAGAGTGGATCGACGGAGCCGGCCGCCAGATTGGCGATGAACAGACCCAGATTGGTGTTGAACACCAGCCGCTCATGATCGAGCGCGCCGCCCAGCAACTCATGATAGTGCTGGCCAGAGGCGACCAGTTGCAATGTGCGCTTCTCTGTGTCATACGACCAGAATTGCAGATGGCAGGCGCCGCACGTCTCCTGTGGCTGGTTATAGTCGCTGGCGAACAGGAAACGCCCGTCGGCGGTGCAGCAGCCAAGATACGGCTCTGGCTGGGTGATGCCAATCGGCGTAAACTGCTGTGTCGCTAGAGTCAGCATGCCCGCCTGCGCTGAACTGTTTGGTCCACTGATAGTCCCGTCACTGCCAAGCGTCACATCGGCGCCGGTCAGCGTGGCGCCATCGGGCGTGACGCCGCCCACCAGAAAGACATGTGTGGCGTCGAGTGCGGTACTGAATGAAGCCACTGTTTCGCCCTGGCCATGCCATGCCTGCGCTGTGCTGATGATCGGCGCAAACGTGGAGGGGATCGCGCCTTGCTGCGGCGGCGTCATCGTCTGCGATGATGGGGCAAATGTGTGTGCTGTCGCGGGTTGTGTGGTTCCCGTCGGCTGACGCTGCGCCAGGCCAGGCGCCCCATGTGGGCTGCGCGCCGGACCAAATACCGCGAACACATAGACGAAGAGCAGCAGCACAGCGGCTACCGGCGCCAGGACGGCCATCAGGCGCCACGCTGGGCTGTTGCGTCGCGGCGCCCGCCCGCCCGCCGCATCCAGCGTTGTGCGGTCTCCGAATGGAAGCAATCGTCCACGGCGATGTGGTGCGGCTGGCGCTTCACTATTCGCTGGTTGTTGCGCCTGCCGGGCGTGGATGCGCACGTTAGCGACGATACGCTCATCTGGCTCCAGTTCCCGCTGCCCCTGCAACGCCTGCGCTATCGCTTCATAGAGCGCCAGTCGCGTCTGACAGGCCGGGCAGGTGGCGAGATGGGCGACGAGATGTTTGTTCTCGGCGGTGGGGAGGCGCTGGTCGCGCCATGCCGAGAGCGTTTCGCTGCCGATATGCTCAACGCAGGTGTTCAGGTCGGGCAGCGAGGATGTGGAGGTGAGGCTATGCGTCATGCGCCGCGTCCCCTTCCCGCTCCGGCTGATCGTTCGATGGCTGTTGTGGGCGCTGGTCTTGGCGCTGGTCTTGGCGGTGCGCTCCCGGCAGTCCCCGTGGGCTTTCTCGCAGATAGAGTTCGCGGAATTGCTCACGGGCGCGGTGGAGCGCCATGCGCACAGCGGTTTCGGTCATGCCGAGTGCGCGTCCGGCTTCGGCGGCGGAAAGACCCTGAACCTCGCGCAGAATCAGCACGGCGCGACGCCTGGGTGGCAGCAGCAGCAACGTCTGGCGCACAAGATCGCGCTCGGCCAGTCGCCAGGTGTGGTCGCTCTCGGCTGGATGTGTGCCAGAGTCGGTGGGATCGAGCGTGGCGGCGCGTCCGCCCTGGCGTGCGCGGCGACGCAGATGGGTGAGCGCGAGGTTGGTGGCGACACGAAAGAGCCAGCTACGCGGCTGCTCATAGTGGCGGATGGTCTCGAAATGGCTCCAGGCGCGCAGAAAGACCTCCTGCGTCAGATCGTAGGCGGTCTCTTCTTCGCCAAGCATGCGCCAGAGATAGTTCAAGACGGCGCGCTCATGCTCACGGATAAACTGCTCGCACTCCGCGAAGTTGATAGGTGGCGCTGGCGCTGCCTGTGTTGTTTGTGTGATAGCCGTGGTGGTCGTGGCAGGTAGTGGTGGCGTTGGCGGTTGGTCGCTGGAAGCTGGCGTGAGTTGCGCGCCGAGCAGGGGATCGAGCATCCCGGCCAGTGGGGCGCCCTCACTCCCGTCGTCACTCACACCTTCGGTTCGCGCGTCATCCACATCGTTCCTGTCATCCTCATCGTTCACATCGCTCACATCCTCCGTGTCGGCGGCGAATGGCGCAGGAGCCGCAAATGCTGCCAACTGGCGTGTCTGGGCTGGCCAGGAAGCATCCAGCAGAGAAGTCTGCGCTGTTGCCATATGCCTCACCTCACTCCTTACACTGTCCACACGACTAGGCGGATGATAATGCCACTACAACCTACAGATGCGCCCGCCAGGCTATTGGTTCCATGATGCTGACGTGTATTGATAACACTGATGGACGCCACGAAACGTGACACGCGACCCCCAAAATGATGCCGAGACAAAAATGAGGATGCGCGCAGCATCAGGGCAGTGTTTGTCTATCCTATCAGAGATCATCAACAAGTGATCAGATATGCGTAATTAGCGCTGAACGCGACAACTCGATATACTCGTGTGTCGCGAATGTTGAAGCTAACCCAGAAGGTGTGCATCTATCAGGAATCTCATCCGATGCGTTCTAGCCGTTTGACTTGGCTGAGACGTGCGGCAAACGCAAGCGCCGCCAGCACACCTTCGCGCTCGAGGTCCTCGTAGTCGTTGAGGATTTCCTCTATTGACATGCCAGAACTCAGCAGTTCGAGGAGTGTCTCCACGGAATAGCGCAGGCCGCGAATAACAGGCTTGCCATGATTGATAGCGGGATCTATCGTGATACGATCTGGCAGTTCTGCTATACCTGTGCCTCCCTCTTTGACGCCTGCCCGTCTGTTGTGGACGGTATATCACGGTTCGGCACACTCGACGTGTGGTGGATCGGCAGGACGCTTACCCTGTGTGCGTGGCTTGCGCGCCCTGCTGAAGCGAGCGGAGGAAGGCGACGACAGCGGCGATGCGCTCGTCGGCTGGGGCGGCATCTAGAGTGTTGATGATGGCGCTGGCGACCACGGCTCCATCGGCCACCTGTCCAATCTCGGCCACATGTTCAGGCTTCGAGACGCCAAAGCCGATGGCGAGTGGAAGATGCGTGGTGGCGCGCACCCTGGCGATGAAGGCGCCCAGTTCCTCAGGCAGCCGATTCCGCGCGCCAGTCACGCCGCTGATGGAGACGCAGTAGACAAAGCCGCCACCCGTCTTGCCCGCCATCGTGGCCACCTGCGCGATACGCTCCTGCGGACTGGTGGGTGTCACCAGAAAGATCAGTTCGATACCCTGGTCGGCGGCGGCGCTCCGCAGCGTCTCGGCCTCCTCCGGTGGCAGATCGGGGACGATCAACCCCGCCACGCCAGCGGCAGCCGCATCGGCGCAGAAGCGGGCGATACCATAGCTGAAGATGGGGTTGTAGTAGCCCATCATGACAAGCGGCGGCGCGATGGGTTCGCCATGCGGATCATCCTGGCGATTTTGCCGGATGCGTTGCGCAGCGCGCTCCGCCACCGCCAGCGCGCGCGCGAGTGTCATGCCACTATCGAGTGCCTGCTGACTGGCATGCTGGATGGTGGCGCCATCGGCCAGCGGATCGGAGAACGGCACGCCAAGTTCGATCACGTCGGCGCCCGCGGCTGCCAGCGCCACCACCAGTTCCTCGCTGGTCGCCTCGTCGGGATAGCCAGCCATCACGTAGGGGATCAGCGCCACCCGTCGCTCCGCCTTCGCGCGCGCAAAGGACGCAGCAATCGGCGCGCTGTTCGCTTGCTCTAACGTCTCCGCCATGGGCCTCTCCCCCTTGCTCACGCGCTTGCATGATAACGGGCGCCACCAGACGCCGCTATAGGTGATACGCTATTGCGCCTGTGTGCGATCCGCCAGACGGCCACCCATGCGCACGAACTGTGGCTTGCCATCGTCGCCCAGGATGAAGTCAATCTTCGAGCCTTTGTTCTCGCCCTCTGTGATGACAATGAACTCACGCTCACCGATGGCCAGCAACTGGTCGGGCGGATAGGTTTCCTCTTTGTCGTTCAGCACATCACGCAGTATCATTGTCCGCTGCAAGCCACCTTCATGAATGGTGAAGGTAATCATACCGGTGGGCTGCTCATAGCGTCCAGCGAAAACTGCCAGCGCCTCATCGAGCATCGTTTGCTGCTCCGGATCAGAAGATGTGATGCCGCAGTAGTGTTCCAGCGACCACTTTTCGATCTCCTCGTTCAGCGCCGAGCCGCGACTGCTATTGGTGAGTTGCGCCAGCGCGAACCCGTGCTCCGGTACAAGCGTCAGGTGGGCATTGAAGCCGTTGGTTGAGCCGCCATGCCCCACGATGCGCTGACCATCCTTCGTGTCGAGCGCCCAGCCCAGTCCATAGGCGTCGGCGAAGTTGGCGGCAGGCGTCTGAAGCGTCTGCATCTGCCGCACCGCGTCTTCGCTCAGAAGTCGCTTGCCGTTCAGTTCGCCGCCATTCAGATGCAGGCGGGCGAAGGTCAGCAGATCGCCGACGCAGGAGATAATGCCACCAGCCGCCGCAACGTTACGCGGCAAAGGATAGAGCCGCGCAACCTCATGCTCATCGCCGCCAGGAGTCTTCTGGGTGTGGCCGATGGCGGCGGAGTAAACGATAGCCTCATGCGCGAAGAAGAACGAGCGTTGCAGGCCTAGTGGCTCAAAGAGGCGTTCACGCATCACCGTCTCGAACGGTTTGCCCGTCACACGCTCAAGTACCGCGCCCGCCAGATAGAAGCCAGCATTGCAATAGGCCCACAGGCTCCCCGGCGGCGTATACTGGCGCAGAGTGTGCAACTGGGCGATGCACTTCGAGAGCGCATCGTCGCCCAGGCCGAAGTCGTCGAAGAAGTCGCCATAGAAGCCTGCTGTATGCGTCAACAGGTGGCGCAAGGTAACGCTTGCCTGCACGGTCTCGTCGGCAAGCCGCAGCTCCGGCAGATATGTGACGACTGGAGTATCCAGCGCCAGCTTCCCTTCCTCGACTAGCATCATCACCAGTGTAGCTGTAAAGACCTTCGAGATCGAGCCGATCTGAAAGAGCGTATCCGCCGCCACCGGCTGGCCGGTCTCCAGGCTGGTTATGCCATAGCCGCGTGTCAGCAGTTTGCCGTTCTGCCAGATACCCACCGTCGCGCCGGGAATATGCCAGCGGGCCAGCGCCGCTGGCATCTGTGCATCCAGCGCCTCTTGTCCGGTATCCGTCGTCGTGTCAACCTTTGGCTCACTCATCGGCCCATTTGTCCTTTCAGTTGCGTTGATCGCATGGCAAGAGCAGGCGTCCACCGGACGCCCTACAGATCATATGCTGCTGTCTCCGGGTCGCGCAGGTGGAACTGGGGCGTCCCGCCAGGGACTTCAGGCGCGGCTTGAGCCGCCCACCCCTGTCGCCAAGTGTGCCCATACCCCACCGCTACCCGGTGATCTCGACCACGACGGCTGTGATGTTGTCTTCGCCGCCATTGGCGTTGGCCGACTTCACCAGCGCCTCGCACGCCGCGCGCGCATTAGGCGTCTCGCGCAGAATACGCGCCAGTTCCTCGTCATGTGTCATCTCCCACAGACCGTCGGAGCAGAGCAACAGGCGCATCCCCGGCTTGAGCTTCTGGGTGAAGAGGTCGAGGTCCACGGTGGGATCATTGCCCAGGCTGCGGAAAATCTGATTGCGGTTGGGATGGGTGTAACGTTCTTCCGGCGCGATCATGCCGCTGACGATCAGTTGCTCCACCAGCGAGTGGTCGTTGGTGATGCGGCGCAGCGTCTCGCCATCGAAGACATAGCCCCGGCTATCACCGGCATTGACGATGTAGGCGGTATCGTTGGCGATCAGCGCGGCGACCAGCGTGGACCCCATATCGGCCTGCGCCTGCTGGTTAGCGTCGTAAATTGCGCTGTTTGCTACCTGGGCGCCCTCACTCAACGCCGTCTCCAATCCCTCGGCGGGTGGCGGGGCGGAGCCGCGTGGCGCGGTGAAGGGCAACGCCAGGTGTTGCAGCATATAATCCATCAGCGTGCGCGTGACAAGGCGGCTGGCTTCCTGCCCGTTGACATGCCCACCTAATCCGTCGGCGACCAGCGCCAGCGCCAGTGGCTGGGCATAGGAGCCATGCGAGAGGTTGATGGCGAAGACGCCGAAGCTATCTTCGTTGATGTCGCCCTTACGCGTGATACCTACATCACTCAGGCCCGCCGCCTCAATGTGCGCGCCCTGTGGGAACGCAGGCGCCTCCACCACACGCGGCGCCACGCGATACATGCGGTTGCCCTGGGAGAAGATGCGCTCACCATCTGCGGGATTTTCGCTTAGTTGCGTGATGTAGCTGGCGGCATCTTCGGCGCGGGTGTCGCTGGCGTCGGCGGTGGCGCCCGATGTCTGGCGGCGCTCCGTCAGGATGAAGTCGCGTGAGAGCATATCGGCGCCGCATGTCTGGCAGAATCGCTCATTCACTGCCTCTTCGCCATAGGTGGCGCCGCACGACCAGCACTGTTCGTAGCCCTTGAGATCGGCCACGCGATAGACATTCTCGGCCTCGGCGCCGTCGCCACCCGATTGCAGCACCTCCTCAACCCGATAGCGCCCGCCGACGATGATGCGCAAGGGCAGCGGCCACGAAAGCGCATCATGTTTGGTGGCATGTGGGCCGGAGGTGGTTGCCTCGATGATGTGCTCACCGCTTTGCTCACCCATAGGCACAGTCACAATACGCGGCGTGGTGGGCGTGGGGAGCGGCTGGGAGTTTGGCGCATAGACGGCGTTGTACTCGGCAGTCGGTGTCTCAGCCACATCTGCCGCTGTGGGCTGCCCAGCGCGCGGTGCGGAGGCCAGTGGACCAGTCGGCATATAGGCGACATCATCCTGCCCTTGCCTCTGATCTCGCCCCTGCCACTGACCCTGCCCTGGCTCGTGGCGCAATGTCTCAAGCTCCGGCAGCACACCTGTTTTGGCCTGACGACTCTGCGCGGCAGGTGGCGCATATGGTGGCTCGGCGTCGGGTCGCAGCGGGCGCGGCGGGCGCTTCATACGCGCATTCACATCGTCGGGTGCGTCGCGTGTAGCCACCATCTGACCGGTCTGGCCGACCTGAGACGCCCCACAGGCGTTACAGAAACGGGCGTTGGGGCGGAGTGCTGCTCCGCATTGGCCACACTGCATGGTTCAATCTCCTCTATAGAGCGCGCGAAGCGGGCAGCAAGTAGGCTACCTGCTCCGCAAGTGCTGCTGTATTCTGATGTTGCATTCTCTAAGTGTACTCTATGCGCCACGCGCTGGCAGATTTCTGGCAAATATGTGACAGGTTTGCGTTATGGACGCTTGCGCTGTCACGGGTGGCGCGGCTGCCCTATTTGTCCTACTATGCTTAGTTGCGGCTTAGTTGCGCCAATGCCTGTCGCGCCTCGCTCTCAGTGGGATCGAGCGCCAGCGCGCGGGTGAAGTAGCCGGTCGCCTCGGCGCCTTGCTTGCGGGCGGCGGCTACACGTCCCAGCGCCACCAGGATGCGTGGCGTTTGCGGATTGTTTGGCGCCAGCGAGAGCGCCTCGCGCAGTTCGCCCTCCGCCTGGGCCAGATGTCCCTCACCGAGCAGGA
>JBDTAI010000438.1:0-8654 GCA_039924685.1 Ktedonobacterales bacterium | reverse complement strand
CCACCTGGTGCTCCGCCTGATTGCGCGCGCCCTGGATCATCTGATCCTCGATGCCGTTCTGCCCAGTGTTCGGGGTGTTCGGGGTGTTCGGGGTGTTCGGGGTCGCCATTGTGTCTCGTCTCCTTCTCAGTTATACGTCGGTTCCAGCGGCTGACCGTGTAGCATACCCTGTTGTCTCCCCGCTTCTCACAGGAAGGTGGGGGGTGGGAGTGTGGTCAGCGCATGCTACACACGATAGCGCATGCCGTGAGGCAGAGGCAAACTTCTGCCTACCGCGCCTGAGAATCGGTAGCGGCGCCGAAACGGCAACAGACCATAGTAGAGAGTGATTCTCTACTATGGTCTGTTGCCTGTGCGCTTGCCATAGTTCACCTCAGCGCCGGTTACATGGAGCTATCAGGGTGACAGACCATGCGCTATGGGCGTGTAGGCGTCTACGCAGCGTCGGTTGCGCCGGTCTCGCCGACGGCCGCCGTTTCGCTATGCTCGGATCGCTCGGGTTGATCATCGTCTTCCGCCACGACATTCAACGCGCGCTCAATCTGCGTGCGTCGGGCCGCGCGTTCACGTCGCAGGACCTCCCAGAGTCGCTCGATCTCCGCGCTGATCGCCACGATGCGGGCGCGGTTGGCTGGAGCGAGGAAGGGATGCGCCGCCGATTTGGCGTAGAGTTTCTGGCGCTCTTTGGTGAGCGTCTGAATACGCGCCAACGCCCCACCAGAGACGTTTTTGCGCGCCTCATCGCCGAGGGCGTATTCGACAACGATGGCTTCGAGCGGCGAAAGCTCCGTCTTGCGGGTTGCGGTGGTTGCCATAAGACAGTCTCCTTGCAGGTGATGTTGGTTGCCCTGTTGGTTGTCCTGGCGAACACGCTCATGCCACGCTCATGCCACGCTCATGTCATGCGCATACTTCGCTCGCGCCGCGCTGGCCATGCAGATACCGTGCAGTTATCAGGCAGATAGCATGCAGATACCGTCATTGGTCATGCTGGAGGTGTGCGAAGATGCAGAGAAGATGGAGAGATGGGGAAGTGAAGCGTCGCCCTGGTACTGGTACGTTGTAGGCGCCTGGTAATAGCGGACTATTACTGGACCATCTGTTGAGACGAACGAACGCCGTCCTGGCTACACCTACACAGGCAATCACCGCAAAGTACCACGGCTCACTTCCTGGGCGCGCTGCTCCTGGCCACTCATTTTCCTGTGGGTCCCCGCAGGCGCCTGAGCAACTGACTAGAGTATCCCCACGTCTTCCAGCATTGCCCAGCATTGTCATGCTCACAATGCGGTTGTATGGGTCGCATCTGATGGGCCGATGGGACACATGTATTAACATTATCAACATTGATATTGATATTATTGATGTGTATATTGACTTTCATCATGCGCTATGCTACAACATGCTCATGGAGTGCGCAGTGGAGTGGGACGTCGCTTGCGTAGGCGCCGCCCACAAGATACTCTGTGCTCTCACCTGAAACAGCAACCTTTCCGCGCGGTATGAGGAGTTTGTACACACGATGGCGCAACACTACGACGTTGATGGAATCTGCCCGGTGTGCGGCGACACGATGATCGTCGCGCGCCTGCACTGTGAGACCTGCGGCAGTTTCCTCGAAGGGGCGTTTCAGCTACGCGGGCGCCCGACGCCGGGAACGTTTACCCAGATATCCCAGGGGCGCGACCGGGGGATCGGCTTCGCTGGTAGCCAGGACAGCAGCCGTTTCGGGCGACTGGCGCGGCTCGACACTGCCCAGTTGGAGTTTGTCGAGGCATTTCTGCGCTGTCGGGGCGTGATCCGCAATGTCGAGGATATGCTCGGCATCTCCTATCCCACCGTCAAGGCGCGACTGGCCACTGTGCTCGATGCGATGGGCTTCAACGCCGACAACGACGCCGCTGATAGTCGCCGCGCTCGCCGCGAGATTCTTGAGCGGCTGGCAGCCGGGCAGATCAGCACCGAGGAGGCGCACCGACTGCTGGCGCTTGCCCAACAGCCTGATGACACAGGCAGCGACACAGGCAGCGACACAGGCAGCGACACAGGCAGCGACACAGGCAGCGACACAGGCAGCGACACAGGCAGCGACACAGGCAGCGACACAGGCAGCGACAGTTGACCGTTCGCTACAACACCCTGCGCAATTCGCTTGTTTACCGAGAATCCAGCTAGTTCAGCTATTCAGGAGGCGGAAACACCATGAGCGACACCGAACATACCGACGATTACGGCTACCCTGCCAATGTGAGCGACGCCGACGACACTGCTGACGGCGTTGATCAAGCTGATCACGATGATCAATCCACCCAGGCGACGCAACCGCGCGACAGCCAGAACGTAGAAGATGCGAGTGAGCCAACGACAGACGAGCCAACCGCTACGCAGTCTTCTACGACCGATGAGGCCGACGAGACGGCAGCGAAGGCAGAGACGATAGCGCCACATCTGCGCATCGAGATCGGCGTAGCGGAGGGTGACTTCACGCTGACCGGCGGCGCAGCGCATGTGAGCGTGCATGCGCCCGACTGGGAGGATGAGGACCTGCGCGCCAGCAGCACGGGCGATGGCGCGTTGCGCTTCCCGCGTCTGCCGGACGATGTCACGCTGGCCGTGCCGACCGGCGCCGAGGTGCGTATCCGCCAGGTGGAGGGCAGTCTCACCGTTGACTCCTTCAATGGAGCGCTCGAAGTCCACCGCGTGGAGGGCGACGCCGACCTCAACAGCGTTGGCGACGTTTTGCTCAATCGCGTGGAGGGCGACCTGGATGTCTCTTCGTGTGGCGAGCTGCGCGCACGCGAGGTGGAAGGCGACGTGACGCTCTCCGATGCGCGGCGGCCTGTGCTGCTGGGCGTGGTCGGCGGCGACCTGGAGGCCAGTGATCTTGCCGGACTCGAAGTGCGTGGCGCGATTGGCGGCGAGGCGGAGATCGATCACTGCGGCGTCATTCTGATTGAGGGCGCGATTGGCGGTGACGCCGAGCTACGCCACTGTCCCGGCGCGACACACATTGGCACGGTCGGCGGCGATCTGGAGGCCAGCGACCTCGGCCCGTTGAGCGTGGCGACGGTCGGCGGCGAGTTGACGCTGGAGGATGTCTCTGGCGACGTGACGATTCAGACAGTGGGCGGTGAGGCTGACCTGCGCTCGATTGCAGGCGCGGTTCGTATCAATGTGGTCGGCGGCGATCTCGAAGCGCGGCGCATTCCCGGTGGGCTGACGGTGACGCAGATCGGCGGTGACGCGGAGATCGAGACGGCGCTGGGCCAGGGACGCGAGTATCAACTGCGCGCGGGCGGCGATGTGACACTGCGGGTGCGTGGCGAGGTGAATGCGCGCTTCGTGGCGCAGAGCTACGGCGGCGAGATTCGCACACGCCTGCCACTCAGCCTGGAGCGCGGGCGGCGGCGTAATCTGGTTGGCACGCTGGGCGATGGCTCGGCGACGGTGACGATTCAGTGTGGCGGCGACATCGAGATAGTCGCCGCCTATGGCGAACACAGCGAACGAAGGGATAACCTGATGAGCGACGAGTTTGACAAAGGCTCCGACACGGAGCAAAAGCCCGAGGGCGAGCAGGGCGACGGCGCCCGCACATGGGAAGGCAACCTGGGCAAGCACAAGTTCCGCATGCGCATGGAGCAGGGCGAGGGCCGCACGGGCTTCGAGTTCAAGGGACCGTTCACCGGCGACGAAGGTGAGAGTGGACGTGACTTCCGTTTCCAGTGGGAGCGCGGCAAGGGCGCCAGCACATCCGGCGAGTATGAGGCGCGACTGAATGATCTGCGCGACCAGGCCGAGAAGGTGGCCCAGCGCGCCGCCGAAGAGGCCCGCAAGTACGCCGATGTGGCCGCCAAGAAGGTGCGCGAGACCGATTGGGAGGCTGTGGGCCACGAGGTTCGCACCACCATCGAAAAGGCGATGGGCGACCTCGAAGACGCCTTTGGCCGCGTGCGCCGCGATTGGGGCGAAGGCAGTGGCGCCGCTGGTGGCTCGAATAGCGGTGGCTCAACGGGTTCCTCGGCGCGTGGCTCCTCCGGCTCGAACAGCGGCCCGCAGCGTGTGCGCATCGAGCGCGACGACGAGGGCGACGCCTTCAATAGCGCGGCCAGCGCGACAGCTACCCAGAACGACCGCGAGGCCCAGCGCCGCGATGTGCTGGAACTGCTCCGTTCCGGCGCGATCACCCTCGACGAAGCCGAGCGCCGTCTCAACGGCCTGCGCTAATCGTCGTCGGCTACTCAATCTCCCCTGCCCTTCTATGGACAGGGGATTTTTTCATCGAGAGGTTGGCAAGTTGCCCACCGCTAGCAGCCAACCCTATACTACGGACGATCTGCCGACCGCGCTGCATCTGCTGGTGGCATACCGCGCCGCCGATCCCGCGCAGTTGACGCGCTACCCGACGGTGTGGCGGCTGTGGCTGTTGCTCTCCTCACGTCTGGGGCAGCCAAAACATGATGCGCGCCTGTGGCTGGATGAGCAGGACACGCCGGTCGCCTTCACCGCGCTCTGGTCGCGCCATCCAGCCGATAGCTATCGCGCGCTGGAATGGGTGATCGCTCCCGACGCCGATCCCGCGCTTGGGGACGCGATATTCACCTGGGCGATGGCGCGTGTGGAGCAACTGACGCAGAAGCTTGGGGCGCCGTTACGGCTGGCGGCGGGCGCCTGCCCCGGTGAGGACGCGCGCATCGCACTGATCGAGCGGCATAGACTCACCCGACAGGCGGATGGCAACGTCTATATGACCTGCCCACTGGCCAATCTGCCCGCCAGCGCGCTGCTCCCCGAAAGCTACACGATATGCCAACTCACCGGCGAGGCGGACGTGGCGGAGGTCGCTGCATATCAGACGCTGTATGAGCAGGTGTTTGCGCCGGTCGCGCTGGCGCATCGGCTGGAGCTGCTGCGTAGCCCGAACTACCTGCATCTCGCGGCGAGGGCGCCGGAAGGCCAGATGGTGGCGTTCTGCGAACTCTCCTATAGCCGCGCCGAGTGGGCGGCGTATCCTGCGCGGTGTGTCAGCTGGGTGGACTATGTAGGAACGGCGGAGGCGCAGCAGCGCAAGGGGCTGGGGCGGGCGCTGCTGCTGGTGGGCTTGCAGCGGCTTCACGCGCTCGGCTCGGATACTGCGCTGCTAATCACAATGGAAGCCAACGCGGGCGCGCAGAGCGTTTATACCGCGCTGGGCTTCACCATCCTCGAACACGACGTATCGTATAGCCGTGAACTGGGCTGACCCGACCATCCCATCACTGCGTATTCGCCACTACCGCTGCGGTTCACTATTGGGGACATTGGCGGAGAACTTCTGCCAGTCGGCCAGGAAATGCTCGATGCCGCTGTCGGTCAGCGGATGCTTTGCCGCCTGTTCCAGCACCTTGAAGGGAACTGTGGCAATGTCCGCGCCCGCCTTTGCCGCTGCAATGATGTGCAGGGGGTGGCGGATGCTGGCGGCAAGCACAAGCGTCGGCAGGTGATGTTGACGATAGATCTCCACTGTGTCGCGCACCACCTGCATGCCATCCTCAGAAATGTCGTCGAGCCGACCGACGAACGGGCTGATGATGTAGGCGCCCGCCAGCGCCGCAAAGAGCGCCTGATTCGCCGAGAAGCAGAGGGTGACGTTGGTACGGATGCCCTCCTGCTTCAACTGCCGCACCGCCGCCCAGCCGTTCGGTGTGGAGGGAACCTTCACTACCACATTGGGATGCCATGCGGCGAAGCGTCGGCCCTCACGCAGCATCCCCTCGGTGTCGAGGCTGATCGTCTCGGCGCTGATCGGCCCATCCACGATGGTCGCGATCTCGCGGATCACCTCCTCATGGCTTTTGCCCGCCGCCTTGCTCATCAGCGTTGGGTTGGTGGTGACGCCGCTCAGGATGCCCCAGCGGGCAACCTCACGAATCTCATCAATGTCTGCCGTGTCCAGAAAGATACGCATATTGGCTCGTCCTTTCGCTGTCCGTGCTGATTTCCGCCTGTGCGGCTAATGTCCGCCGATGCGCTTCAGTTCGATCTGCCCGTTGCGCACACGCACATCATAGCGCGGCTGCGCCATCGTCGCCGGACCGGTCAATGCCTTGCCATCACTCATGCGGAACCGCGAACCATGCCAGGGACACTGCACAATCGCATCCCCCCGGCGATCAGTTTGCAACTCGCCCTCATCCAGCGGGCCGCCCGCGTGCGAACAGGTGGAGGAGATGGCGTAGTAGCGTTCGCCCATGCGCAACAGCACAACCGGAACACCCGACACCAGCACCCGCTGAAGGCTCTTTTCCGCCAGCGCATCCACCGGCGCCACCGCCTCATAGTCCTCGCCTGCCGCTTCCCAGGCGGTATGATTGACGTTGGTTCCTTTGCCGAAGACCATATCGCCGCCCAGATAGGCGGCAAACGAGACGAGGGCCAGACCAACGAAACCAACACTGGCGCCTGCGAGTGTTTCGCCTGAACCAACCTGCACGCGCAGGATCACCGAGGCAATGTAGAGTAGCAGGGCGAGCGAATTCAGCAGGCCGTGG
The DNA here is from genome assembly GCA_039924685.1 of Ktedonobacterales bacterium. Lineage (GTDB taxonomy): Bacteria > Chloroflexota > Ktedonobacteria > Ktedonobacterales > JADMIN01 > JBDTAI01. Next base: position 2,124 of record JBDTAI010000438.1, on the reverse strand, counting down.
TAGAGGCCAACCGTGCGCTCGGCGCCATAGCTATCGCTCCAATCCGCCGTGCCGGTGACAACCGCCGCGAGCGCCGTCACGATACCTGCAATGACCAGCGCCTCCGCGCCACGCGCCGCCCAGGCATTCGCGCTGGGGGAGATCAGCCACAGCACATCGAAGAGCGCCGCCAGCAGCCACGCGCCAATCGGCGCCACCGTGATGGCGGGATGCAGTGGATGACCAAACCATGTGCCATGCAGCAGCGACTTGAAGCGGCGTGGCGGCTTGCGATTGGCGCCGATCAGCAGCTTGACGCCCCCCTGCAAGGCGCCGCTGATACGGTCTACCGCTGGCTCCCTCGCCGGAGGAGGCGCTGCGGCGGCTGGCTCACTCGTTGGCGCGTTAGCGTGCACCGCAGTCATGTCGTTGGCGCTGTGGGGATCAGTGACTTCGCTCATTCTGCCTGCTCTCTCCCTGTGGATGACCGCCGGATAGTCAACATCGGTCAACATCGGTCAACATCGGTCATTTTGGCCAGATGACCGGCGAGATGGTCAACCGTGTGCGCCACCTCTGATCAATGATATACCTGGTTTTTCTTGATTTGTCAATATTTTACTGTGTATATTTGACAAATGCCCTGTAACTCGTTATGCTATGGGGCAGGGTACACGACAGTTATCGGCCCGAAATGAGGCGCAAGCGCATAGCAAGCATAGCAAAAGCGCAGCATGAACGTATCAGAGCGTATCAGTGCATTTCAAGGGGCGCATGCCGCACGGAACTGGAAGGGGTAAACACACGATGTCAGCAATGTCATGGTATCAGCGCATGCTGACGAGTACACGCGGTCAGCTTGTCTCGTTGCTGCGCCGCGAGACACGCACTGTGGATGAGCTTGCCCAGGCGCTCGATCTGACGGATAACGCCGTGCGCGCGCATCTGGCGACCCTCGAACGCGATGGACTCGTGCAGCAGCAGGGTGTGCGGCGCAGTGGTGGCAGCGGCAAGCCCGCATACTCCTATGCGCTGACGGCGGATGCGGAGCGCCTCTTCCCCAAAGCCTACGGTCCTGTGCTGCGTTCGCTGCTGGATGTGCTTGGTGAGCAGATAGCGCCCACTGCGATGGAGACGACGCTGCATGAGGTGGGGCGCCGCCTCGCCGTTGCGCAGCGGCAAGCGCCCAGGGCAGCCCCCCTCAATAGTGCAGATGGTTCCAGTACATCCGCCAGCGACGATCTCGCTACACGCCTCGCGCTGGCGGTGGAGACGCTGAATGCGTTGGGGGGTCTTGCTGAGCTTGAGCGGTACGACAATGGCAGCATGGCAATCCACGGCTATAGCTGTCCGCTGGCGGAAGCGCTCCCCGGCCACCCTGAAATCTGCCAGCTTGCCGCTGCGCTGGTGGCCGAGGTGGCTGGCGCGCCAGTTCAGGAGCGTTGTGAGCGTGGCGAGGCCGCCCATTGCTGTTTTGTCGCGTCGCCAGCCTAGCCGCGCTACGCCACAAACGCGCAGAGCAGCATGTGGCAGATCAGGCATACGGTAGATCAGGTGTGTCAGTGGCGCATACGTGTCAGCGATACACCTTGAGGAGAACAACATGGCAGCAGATAACCTGGAGATGGAGTATCGGGAGCAACTTGAGGAACTGGACGAGCGTGATCTGGAGCGAGCCTTGCGCGTGCATCCACGCCATATCACAGACGAGCAGCTACACCGCTTCGAAGGCTACATCAGCGAGATTTTCGGCGCGTTTGGCCTGGACCTGCACACGCCAGCGACCGAACGAACTCCGCAGCGATTCATTCGGGCGCTCTATGATGTGACTGATGGCTATGAGGGCGATGCGAAGGTCCTCACGATCTTCGGGACCGAGTGCCGTGGCGATCCCGACTGCCAACTCAGCCAGGTGAGTGAGGGACCTATCCAGTTCTACAGTCTTTGTGAACATCACGGCTTACCCATCATTGGGCGAGCGTATGTGGGCTACATTGCCCACGAACACATCATCGGCATTTCCAAGCTGACGCGCCTGGTGCGTCTCTTCGCCAGGCGATTTACCGTACAGGAGCGGCTGGGACAACAGATTGCTGAGGCGCTGGAGACGATCCTCGCGCCGCATGGCGTGGCGGTATATCTCGA
>JBDTAI010000437.1:0-15748 GCA_039924685.1 Ktedonobacterales bacterium | reverse complement strand
GGGAAAAAGTGTGATGTAGATCGCATATTCTGGCAGAATGGCAGCCTGATCAGAGCATGAAAAGCGCCCCCTTCCCAGCAGTGAAAAGGGGGCGTCGAATGGGATATTGAACGAACTGTTGCAGAGGGGCGCTATTCGCTGCGTGAGTTGACGATGCCGGGAATAGCGGCGACATCCGCAGGGGCCAGTGGCACGACGGGCGTGAGTTCGGGCGGCGTCATATCAGGGGTCACGCCGAGAGGTGTTGCAACATCCTGTATGGTCTCAGCGCTGGGCGTGTTCTTTTCGATGCCACGCAATCCAACAACCGCTACCACGCCACCAAGTATGATCAGGACGCCCGCGCCGAGGTAGATGGTATCTACCGCGCCAAATGCGAGACCGAACGCGGCTGCGTGGAAGTCATGTAGCGTGACACCCGCCAGATAGCCCACCAGCGCCGAGGAAATCAGGATGGCGAGATTCATCATCGGGTTGAAGACCGAGTTGACCCGGCCCATGAACTCGCGTGGTGTTGCGCGCATCATCAGCGGACCCGCCGCCGTGTTCATTGCCGACTGCGCTACGCCGACCAGCCCAAAGATCACCAGCGCAGGCCAAAAGCTGGTCATCGGCGCCATCACGATCACCAGCACGCCAATCGCCAGTATCCCACCACAGAGCAGGCGGACAACACCCAGGCGCTGCGCGAAGATGCTCGCCAGGATCGCGCCAGCGATGGCCCCGAAGCCGAAGACGCCGTTCATCAGGCCGTAGAGGCCGGTGGAGGCATGCAGGTTGCCCGTGGTGAAGAACACATCGAGTGTATTGAGTGCGCCCGCGCCCAGCACAGCCACCACCACTGCGATGAGCAGCGTCATCAGCACACGGCTATGCAGATAGAAGCGCAGGCCCTCGAAGAACTCACGCGCAAAGCTGGGGCGCTGGCCATCATGCACACTTGTGGCGGCTTTGGGAGGGCGCATCGCCAGCAGGGTGACGTATGAGGCGACAAATGAGAGCGCATTGACGAGTAGCGCCCATTGCGGACCAAAGACAACGAAGAGTGGCGCCGCAAGCGTTGGCCCGATGATCAACCCCAGGCTGACAGAGACCTGGGCCAGTCCCATTGCGCGCGGCTGGTCGGCCTCGTTCACGATGTCGGCGATCAGCGCCATCATCGCTGGGCGGAAGAACTGTTCGGCAGTGTTGACGAGAACCACCACACCGTAGATCACACCAAGCTGCCAGAACAACGGCAATTGACCGCCTGGCAGAAATGGCAATGCGAATGCGCCCGACACCAGGATCAGCGCGGCGACGATCACTGCACGGAAGCCGTCCATCCACAGCATCATGCGGCGCTTGTCGGTGCGGTCAACGAAGACGCCCGCGAAGGGGCCGATCAGGAAGGCGGGAACGGCGGCAGCCAGCAGGACGCCGCTGACGGCAAGTGGCGCCCAGGAATAGCCTTTGGCAAGCTGGAGGCCGATCCAGATCACCAGCGTGGTGTTGAACACCATATCGCCGATGATCGAGATGCCCTGCCCGCTCAACAGCAGCCCGAAGTTGCGATTGATGAAGAAGCCTGGCTTGCGTGACGATTCGGTGGGACTGCCGGAAGACGCGGCTGGGGATATTGTGGTAGTATCCAAGTGACTCCTCTTTCAGCCAATGGCTTGTGGCGCGTCTGCGAAACAGCAACAGTGTGAGCGATTTGAGCGCGTGGAAGAGAGTACAGCGCGTGGACTCGCGGCAACGGGTCTGCGCGTTATCATTTTGTAGGGCCAGCGAAAACCTATGCTGGCTTCTCCTCTTTGGTGTTTTCTTTGCGGCGCAATGCCTCGCGCACGGCTGGCGTGGCGCTCAAGACGCCGCGATAGCGCAGGCGGGCGATGGCGCGATCAATCAGGTCGGGCGTCACGTCGTCGGCAAACGAGCAGTAGCCCGATACGTTGATGGCAAGCTGCTCGCCACGCGCGATCACCTGTTCAAGGTCGGTGCGTTTGTAGGCGAGCGCGCCGATCACCACCACACGGCGCGGGCGCGGCTGTGCGGGAAGCACGTCGCTGCTCTGTGCGTGCGCCATATGCGCCTGCGTCGCGGACAGTGTCTCCTCCCCATGTTCGGCGCCCAGTTGCGCATCGTAACCCATCATCAGCAGCATCAGTTCGCGCTCCCCATCTACGCCGCGCGGCTCTTTATAGGGGTCGAGCAGGTGTTGTACCTGATCCATCAACACGGTGAGTTCACCCGGCTTCAGCCAGAGTGTTGACCCACCGAACAGCAGCATGTCGGGATGCTGTTCGCTGTCTTGTGTCGTCGTCAGCGCGCGCAGAAAGCCCTGCGACAGTCGGCTGATCGTCTCGCTGACGGTAGCGATGAAGTCGTCACGCGGCACAGTCTGCAACAGGTTGGCCGGCGCCCGATAGTTTCTGGCGACGGCGCGGAAATACTTTTCGAGGATGCCCTCTTTTTCGCGGGTCGCCACCAGCCGCACCATGCCCAGCCGCTCCAGTTCGCGCACATGGTAGTGGAGCTTCGCGGGCGACTCGCCAAGCTGCTTGCCAAGCTGCGTCACCGTCAGAGCGCGCGTGATCAGCGTATCGAGGATGCGTAGGCGCAGCGGGTCGGCGATCACACGCAGTTGCTCGATACTGGTGAGCATAAACGCCTCCAGCATGGCATCTGCGCCGCCGTTCGTGGTGGCCTCATCGCTGGCTGACGCCTGATTGTTCGGATGATCGTGGTTGCGTGTCTCGTCCATGCGTGTGTCGTCCTCACTACTATGTTAATCGGATTCAGTCGTTAAAATATTTTTTAGTGTTAGAAATATACTACATGATAGGAAAAACACTTGTCAAGCCTTGCCGCGATAAAATGGGATGAGCAGCGTCCGCCAGCACAAAAAAACCTGGGCGATACGAAGCAGTGCGCGTATCGCCCAGGAGTTATCCCGATATTGAGTTGTTGCGGTGGTAGTGGTGTCAGCCGTTACCTGCGCTGTATCAATCTAGAGGCCCTGCACCTGATCGGCTGGTGGCGGCGTGATCGTGACGCCGGTATCCCATGCTGTGAACTGCACAGTCTCGTCAATCGTGCCATTGCCCTGATTGCTGGTGGCGTCTTCATGCACGACGATCTTTACTGGGTAGAAGTTATCCTGGCGCACCCAGAGATTCACCGTTCCGGTCACGTTCCCGGTGATACCGGCATCGCTGCCGGAGCCAGCGACATCGCCCTTGACATGCCAGGTGGAGACGCCGTTGATCGTCTCGACGCCGACGAACTGGATGTTCTTGAGGTTGGTCAGACTGGTCAGCCCAGCGCCTACGCCTGCTCCGCCCGCACTATTCGCCACGTCTGAGACTTTGGTCCACTTCGACTGCCCCGCCGTCTTGGCATAGACCGTTGTGCCATCGGTGATAATCTCGCCCGATGATGGCAGTGATGTGGCGCCGACCGACGACGCGCCACTATAGGTGATGTCGGTGCGCTGTGGGTTGGTGGTCATCTTGCCATTGCCGGTGTTATTGGAATTGACAGCGCCTGCGCTCGATGTTCCCTGTATCTTGCTCGTGTAGTTGAAGGTTGCATCCTTCCATGCGGGATGCTTTGCTTTGTCGAGAATTGTGCTGGGGCTGGGAATCGTGATAGATGGCGCACTGATTCCGCAGCCTGCCAGCACACCCATACCCAGCAGCGCCAGAATAGCGCCCAGCGCGACAACGTGGCCTGATGCGCGCAACGACTGCAATGATTGTCGCATGATACTTTCCTCTTTCTCCTCCCGGACGCCCTACGCTCTCGTCATGGATTACCACCATGCGTCCTGCGCTCACTATAGCATATTGGCGCAAGAGCGAAGTGCGAGGCGCATCACATGAGGTGGTACACGCTCAAGGAATATCGAGCGCCTGGCCGTTGACGACGGGACGGCGTGGCTTGCGGCGATACCCTGCCAGCCCATGTAGCTGATAGATTGCCTGGATGATCGCCTCCTCGTTCCAGCGGAAGTCGAGCTGTGGCGGCTGGCCCAGCGTATCCACGATGCCCCGCTCGCCGGTCAGCGCCACCAGCACGGTCGCCGCGCACTGCGCCAGCGCATCGAGGTGATAGCCACCTTCCTGCACGACGACGATCCGCCCGTCGCAGTAGCGGTCGGCCATCTCGATCACTTCCAACGTGAAGTCGGAGAAGTCGGGGTTGGAGAGGCGCATCTCGGCCAGCGGATCGAGCCAGTGGGCGTCGAACCCCGCCGAGAGCAGGATCACGTCGGGACGGAAGCGATCCGCCACCGGCCAGAGTACCTGCCGGAAGACCGGATCATAAACACTCCAGCCTGATCCGGCGGGCAGCGGCACATTGATGGTTGCGCCCTCGCCAGCGCCCTCGCCGCGTTCGGCTGATGCGCCGGTACCGGGATACCAGGGGAACTGATGCGTCGAGAAATACACGACGTCGGCATCTTCGTAGAATATTTCCTGTGTGCCGTTGCCGTGATGGACGTCGTAATCTACGATCAGCACCTTGCGCCAGCCGTGGCGGCGCTGGGCATAGCGCGCGGCGACAGCAATGTTGTTGAAGAGGCAGAAGCCCATTGCCTGATCGGGGCGGGCATGATGCCCCGGCGGACGTGTCAGCGCATAGGCGTTGCGTGCGCGACCCTCGGCGATGGCGTCAAGGCCGATCAATGGCGCTCCCGCTGCCAGTGTCGCCGCCGTGTAGCTGCCCGATGAGATGTAGACCTCATTGGCAAATTTTTTGGCGCGTTCATGTTCGCCTGGCATGGGTGCTGGCAACGCCTCAACAGCGCGGCGCACCTTCTCTACATAGGCGGCTGTATGAACGGTGGTGAGTTCATCGCGCGTGGCGGCGCGGGGCGAGAGCCGCAGCACATGCTCCGGCGGGATTGTCCCAGCGGCGAGCAGCTGGTCAATCACTTCCATAGCAAGGCGCAGGCGCTCTGGCTGCTCAGGGAACTCGTCGGGGACAAGGTGATTGAGGAAGGCGGGATCGGTGATCAGCGCGGTGGGCAGGCGAGGGGTTTCCTGCGTATCATTGGCAGGGTGGGCGGCTGAAGCCGCGCCTGAAGTCGGCGGCGCCGACGCGAAGGCCGTCTGCGCGCCCTGGGGCGACCCACCGGACTGTGCTGATGCTTGCGCTTGATCGTTGGCGGTTTTTGGCGGTTTGCGCGCACTGGTCCTGGCAGACTTGCCGGTTTTGCTGGATGCGTTGGCCTTCGCTGTGGCCGCTGTCCCGGTGGCGGGTTGCAGAGAATCCGGGGAGTCTCCTGTTGTGTGAGATGGTCGCTCGGCCAAGGTCTCGCTCCTCTATCAATAGCTCTCATCAGCCTTATTTGGGTACTATTGGCCAGTATCACGCAAATTGTAACACTTTTGCCTTGCGCGCTGTCCTCCTCTCAGCATGCGAAAGACAGCGACCCGATACCGGTATCAGCATCTCGACCCAACCCGATAGGGGCATATTCGATGAGACGCAGAACAGTGAGAGTGAGGAGTGTATGGGAGTAGACCCAGGCCCGGACGACGCAATGAGATTGCTCGATGTGCTCGATGCGTGGCGGCGTGGCGAAGAGGAGGGCGTGCGCACTGTCTTCGCCAGTTACTATCCACGCGCAGTGCGGCTGGCGGCGTTATCTGGGCTACATGCAGATGAGGCGCAGACCTGCGCACAGGATGCCTTCACACGCGCCTTCGAGCGGCGCGAACAGCTACGCGATCTGCGCGCCTTCCCACTCTGGTTTCACCGCATCGTCACCCGCGCCATCCTCGATACGCTGGCCGCCCGCCATGCCGACCGTGAGGTTGCATTGGATGCGGTGGGCGATCTGGCGGAGAGTTGGGCGCGTGAGTCGTCGCCCCAGCCGGAGGCGCTGGCGCTCGCCGCCGAACAGCGCGCCGCCGTGTGGGAGCGCATCCAGCGGCTGCCCACGAATTACCGCGTGCCGCTGGTGTTGCGCTACTACGGCGATTTCTCGGTGCGCGAGGTGGCGGAGATGATGGACCTGCGCGAGGGGACGCTGCGGGTGACGTTGAGCCGCGCGCTGGCCCGCCTGCGCCTCGATAGGCGCCTGAGCAGCCTGAGCGATCAGCCTGGCGCCGACGATGGGCGCCCAGAGCGCCCTTTTCCTGAGCAAACGCCAGCCACCAGGCCGGTGACGCCCACGACATCGGCGCGGCTACGCGCATAACTGCCAACTCTCAGCAGTGTAGCGGTAGTTGGCGGCACTCGGCATTGAAATGCCGGAGTACACGACGAAGATAGCGGCCTGAAGGCCGCTGCCAGTAGTGCTTGCGATAGATAGCATGCAGGAGCAAACACCGATGAACGACATAGATCAGCGAGATAATCTGGATACTACGGTGGAGCCGCTAGTGCGTGGCGCACTTGCAGAGCATGCGGCGTCGCCAGCGGTGGATACCGACGCCGCCTGGGCTGCAATGGCGCCCCGACTGGCATTCACGCAGACGCCCATAGTCGCAACATCCACCAAAACGACCACTGCGACGGCGACGTCTGCGCCTGTCGCTTCACGACGCGCAACAGCAGCTCCACGCGCTCAAAGGTGGCGCTTTGCGCTGGTCGGCGTGGTGGCGGCGCTCGTCGCGGGCGTGATGTTGACGGCGGCAGGCTACTTTGGTTGGGCCGGGCCGTTCAGCTTTGGCCCGTTCAGCAACCATGAGATACGCCAGATCGGTGAGAATCACCTCTATACACGCATCGGCCAGACGCAGGAATCGGTGGGGGTTGCGCTCACGCTCGATAGTGCCTACACCGATGCGGGCAACACCTACATCGCCTATCATGTGCTGCCAACCAGCGGCGCCACGAGCAGCTACAACGGCTTCATCCCCGACGGCTACTCGCTGACGGATCAGTATGGTGAAGAGCCGAACACTGGCAGTCTTACGGAGTGTGATGCCTACCAGAGTGGTCAGCCGCAATACTGCCTGCTGAACGATGGCCCATTCCATCCCCCAACAGGCGCGACGCAGCTTACCATCTCACTCTCAATCCCTGAGTTGCTGCTGACCAAAGGTGGCGCCAACGGAGGAAGTGTCATGCTGCACGGTAGCTGGCAGTTCAGCTTCACGCTGCCCTTCCATCAGAAGAGCCTGGGCGCGACCAACCCCGGCGCACAACCCAGCAAACAGCCATAAGACGTGGACCTCTCTCCCAACCGCTCCCCTGCGGGGGGAGAGGAGCCAGAAGTCGGGCGCCAGCGATGGCGCCTGAAGGGCCTTTACTTTGAGCCTCACGTCCCGTACTCCGGCCTTCATGTAGTTTGCCATTGTGATCGGCTACTGACTATTTCGCCCTTCAGGATGAGCAGTGGCCCTCAGGCCACGAACCACCAAGTACGCCCCACTATTGTCAAACAACATCTGTCAAACAACATCTGTCAAACAACATCAAGGCCGAGAGCGCCCAGTCAGGGGGTGCGATCAGGCGCGGCGCTGGTTACGCTCCGCGCGCCAGTGTAGCGCCACATCGCCCCAACTGAGGAAGCCAGCCGTGGCGAAGCCGTGGATCAGCGTGGGCGCAAGGATCGAGTGGCGACCTCGGGGGAGCAGATACGTTGCGCCAAAGAGGCCGCCAGCCAGCGTCACGCCAGCGATGGCGCGCCAACTCCAGCCGCCCAGACGATGATAGGCGCCAAAGACCAGCGTGGTCAGCGCCCAGCCCACCACCTCTGCGCCCACCTGCCAGCCGAATGTGCGCTGCAGTCCGCGAATCGCCAGTGATTGCACCGTGCCGCGCCAGAAAAGTTCCTCCCCCGGCGCATTGATGCCAATATAGAACACCGTCTGCGCCACCTGATCGGGTCCGGTCGGCAGGCGATAGTGTGGCGATACCCAGGCGCGAAACACCGCCGCGATTGCCGCCAGTGGCAGGCCAAGCGCCGTCCCCAGCGCCAGATCGCGCAGTATGCCATCGCGCCGGATGCCTACCGCCGCCGCGCCCTCGCCCGAAAAGCGCGCATAGAGTCCCGCCGCCAGCACGAACGGCGCAACCCGCCCCAGCGTATCTTTCCACAGCCAGCGCCATGTCTCTGGCAGGGTGCTGAGTGGCACATCGAGCGCCGCCTCGGTCGCATGATGCCTGGCGGGCGGCGCGGCGTGCTGTTGCTCAGTGGCGCCAGGGATCGTGAGGATCAGCGGACCGGGGCGAAACGGCTCCGATGAGCTATCGGCGTTGGCTGATGAGGTGTCGGCGGCGCAACCACCAGATGCAGTTTCAGGGATTGTATCGTTCGCGGCTGATATGCTGGAGGATACGCGGGGAGTGGGCGCCCCAGCCAGCGAGGATGGTTGCGGCTGGAAGAATGGCGAGGACGGCATGGCGGCAAACCCTATCTATTCTTGTAGCGCTACGTGGCTAGCGTCAGAATGGTCTGGCATACAGGCGAATACACAACACTGTATCCACCAACGGCTGAGGCGTGTATGTAGCCACAGATTCTACAGCGCCCACCGCCAGATCACAAGCGACATTTTACGCGACTTTTCACCAATAGTCTCCACCATCACGCCAACCCCTACACCACATGGCGATCACCACGGCAAGAGCGGCCATTGATGCTAAGGTGACAGAAGGCGCGGGGAGCGAAGACAGGGAGCGCGTTGCAGCGCCATCGCACCCGTCACTATAATAGAGGGGCGTGACCACGGTGTGTCTCGACCGCATGAGCTATCCGCGCTATCGTCCATTCTGGAGAACCTATGTCTCTTCCGCCGTCTGTTCCCAGCCATCCTGTCTACATTCCCGCCTACGCCAAAGTGAATCTGACGCTGGCGGTGCTGGGCAGGCGCGCAGACGGCTACCATCGTCTCTCATCCGTCATGCAGACCATCTCGCTGCACGACACGTTGCGTCTGAGCGCCGCCAAGGCGCGGGAGCCGAAGCGTGTGACGTGCTTCTGCGATCTGGATGGGCTGCCGATGGCGGAGAATCTTGCCTATCGCGCGGCGATCCTGTTGCAGCGCGCGGCATGCGTGACGGCAGGGGTGAGCATCGAGGCGCAGAAAGTGATACCGGCGCAGGGTGGCCTAGGTGGCGGCAGCAGCGACGCAGCGGCGATTCTCAACGCGCTCAACATCCTGTGGGCCGTGGGATATGACGCCGCGCGGCTCGAAGCGCTGGGCGCGCAACTGGGCTCGGATGTGCCATTCTTCATCGGCGGAGGGACGGCGCTGATCGAGGGACGTGGCGAGGTGGTGACGCCGCTGCCCGACGCCGAATCGCTGTGGTATGTGCTGGTGAAGCCGCCGGTGGCTGTCTCGACAGCCGCCGTCTTTGGCAGCCTCGATCCCGCTGAGTATGATGACGCGACGGCGAGTGAGGCGCTGGTAGCGGCGATTCGCGCAGGTGAGCCATTGCCCTTCGAGCGGCTTTCTAATACGCTCGAACGTGGTGTGATGCAGGTGTATCCGGCAATTGCGGCGGCGCGTGACGCCCTGCTTGCCAGTGGGGCGCCAATTGTGCGGATGAGTGGCAGCGGACCGACGCTCTACGCGCCCTTCCGCACGCTGGCGGAGGCAGCGACGGTCTATCGCTGCTTCTGCGAACGCGAACAGACCGGGCGGGCGGCGAATATCGCGTGGCTATGCCATACGGTGAGTCGCGAACAGGCCACGAACAGATGGTAGCCGTGCTACCAATGCGCCCACTCCAACGTTATGGCAAACGACAGGGCAAAATATGTCGGCGCAATCAACAGTGTATGCGGTTCTCTAGCGCCTGTTATGAACCGATCTAGAACGCCCTAGAATAGGGCTAGAAATGCCGTCTGAGGGATGTGCATACTCAGGTCGGCTGGCACGAAACCCTTTTCCATGTTCGTTCTACCTCGACTCTAGGCCATTCTAAACAGGTCTTTAACAGGCTCTAAGTCAATCTGATGAGGCAAGCGCAGTGTTATTAGAAGAGCAGGAATATGCGCTGGTGGCCCGGGCAACGCAGCGCGACGCCGAGGCCTTCAGCCAACTGTATCGCCTGTACTTCGAGCGCATCTATCGCTATGCGCGTCTGAAGCTGGCAAACGCAGCCGACGCTGAAGACCTCGCTTCCGCCGTCTTCTTCAACGCCTGGCGCACGATAGACCGCTTCTCGCCCAGAGGCGAAACCTCATTTGCCGCCTGGCTCTTTCGGCTGGCGCACAACGCCCTGATTGATCGCTATCGTCGTGAGCGCGATGTAGTTTCGCTCGACGGCGACCATCCATCGTTCGCATCGGCAGAGTTGACGCCGGGGCCGGAGGTTCTGCTGGAAAAACGCATGAGATTCGATGACCTGCGCGCCGCGCTTCAACTGCTGACCGAGGAGCAGCGTGAGGTGGTGTTGCTACGCTTCGTCGAAGGACTCTCGGCGCGCGAGGTGGGCGACATCATGGGCAAGCAGGAGGGCGCCGTGCGCGGGATGCAGTTCCGCGCCATCGAAGCGTTGCGACGCGCGCTTGTTCCAGGAGGAGGCTCAGTCGTATGAATCGCAGAAGCCCATCCCGCCCCAGTTCACCCACACGCGCCGACCGCCTGGAGGATGTGTTGCGCCGTGAGGAGCAGGGCAAGACGACGCTCGCCCGCGAGATGGAACGCTACGCCGACGACGACGAGACCATAGCCGCCGATCTGCGCCTGATCGCGAGCTTGCGCCAGATCGATCCACCTGCCGCTGAAGGCGCCGAGGCAAGCCGCCGTGTTGCGCAGCGACTCCATGCTTTCCTCTCATCCGAAGCCGCCAGCGCCACAGCCAGCGCCGATGCTGAGGCGCCTGGTACGCTGCCTGTACGCAAGCGCACCGCTGTGCGTGTGGTTACGCTGCCCCGATACAATGAGCCAACGATTTCTGTGACCAGCGTGACGCCGAGGCAGCGACCGCGACAATGCTTGCGTATGGTGATGCTGGTGGCCGCGCTGCTACTGCTCATCAGCGCAACCGCACTGGGCGTCTCGAACGCCGCCGCATCCGCCCTGCCAGGGATGCCGCTCTATGGCGTCAAACAGGCGGACGAATGGCTCACATTGCAGGCTGCTTGGTCCGATACACAGCGGGGACAGGCGCTGGCCCAGATCGCCGATCACCGGCTCGCCGAGGCACGCGCCGAAGCGCAGGTCAACCCGGCAGAGGCGCAATCGCTCACCCACCAGTGCGCCAGGGCCATCCACCAGATTATCACCTTACTGACTCAGATGCGCGCCCGGAACGAGAATACCGGCGCCGTCGCGCAGGCGCTGAGCGACGAACTTCAGGCGGAACAGACGACATTTGCGCAGGCGCAGCGTCAGGGTTTCACTGCTTTTGCGCAGTCGCTCACTCTCAGCATACAAGAAGAGCAAACTGCCATCGTCGCCAATCATTTGCCAGTCAGTGTCCCATCACTGCTCCCAGCAATACCGTCGGCCTCACCAGCAGCTACGGGTCATCCCACGCCGTCTGGAAGTCAGGCGCATAGTCATCCGACCGGAACACCGGACCCCAATGGTGGCGACTCCAAAGGAACGCCAACCTCCCATCCCACACCTACCCCACATGGTGGACATGGCAAGAGTAGGAATGACAACGGCCACGGTGGTGGGAACGGCCACGGCAACGGCCACGGCAACGGCAGCTAGCCAAGCTGGCTCAGGAAATCCAGCACGAGGCGGTTGAAGTCGTTGGGCTGCTCCATGTTGGGAACGTGACCAAGCCCAGCCATCACCGTCAGGCGCGCGCCTGGGATACCTTGAGCGAGCAGTTCAGCCGCTTCAATCACGTCAGATTGATCGCCATCGCCCACAACCACAAGCGTAGGCGCATGAACCTCACTCAACCGCCCGATAGCTGGGGGATCGAGCGGCTGATGCTGCGCCTGGGCCATCTGAGCTGCGTGACTATACGCCAGCGTGTTCATCTCGTCCACACGTCGCCGCACATCTGGATTCACCTGATCAGGCGAGCGTTTGGGGCCATCCACCCACATGCGCGATTCGAGTTCAACCGCCTGCGCCACACCACCCCGCTCGAACGCGTCTTCGACACGCTGGAAAGCTGCGGTTAACTCTGGTGATGGCTTTCGTCCACTAATGCCTGCGCCGACAAGGATCAGCGCATCTACTCGATCAGGCTGAGACAGCGCGAAGTCGAGTGCCACACCACCGCCCATCGAGCAGCCAAGCAAATACGTCTTCTCCACACCCAGCGCATCGATGATGGCGCACACATCTTCCGAGGTGGAGTAAGGGACAGCCGGAAACTCGGTGCGCCCAAAGCCGCGCGCATCATAGCGAATCACGCGGTAGTGTTGCGCAAAGGTGGGAACCTGATCGTCCCACATGCGGCTGTCGGCGATGCCAGCATGCAGCAGCGTGAAGGGATGGCCAGCGCCGCTCACCGCGTAAGCGAAGCGCGCGCTGTTGGCATCGAGCATGCCTGATTGTTGCGATTATCGCGTCGTCATGGTCAATTCGCTCCGAATGCTGATAGCAGGATGCTGATAGCAGGCTATTCTCAGCCTCGATGCTGTCAAACACTTGATCGGGAAACGATGTCTTCATCCATTCAGGATGAGCCGGGTCTGAGCCAGCAGCGTCAATCCCGGTCGGACATAAGCCAGGGATCGAGTGTGGCAAGCGCATGATCGATCACAGCCTGATCGTCAGGTCGGATGATTGGCTGCAACAGCGCCACCGACTCCCGATAGAGGGCCAGCGCCGCCAGCCCGCGGGCGCGGGCTGGCGTTTCACCTGCGGGCAGCGGATCGAAGCCGACAATGAAGCGATGCAACCGTGTCCATTCACTGGTCGGCCCAACTGCTGCCTGCGCCTGCGCGAAGAAGTCGTTTTCGCTGCGCAGCAATACACCCCGCTGCACGAGCACTGTACGGGTCAGCTCCTGTTGCAAGCCAAGCGCGCCGTAGAGCATCGCCGATTCATCACCGCGCGCCAATGCGCCAACCACTTTGCTTACTTCTTCGGTGAGTCCCATCAGCATCGTGCTGGCATAGGCGTCGGCGGCGGGTTGGAGTAGCTCCCAGCGAAACGCCTCCGCCTCCGTCTGTAAGGCTGTGAACGCGCCGTCGCGGTCCAGCAGAATGCGCGCCTGATGCAGCGCTGGAACGACCCAGATGGCGCCCTCTGGATGCTTCAACTCCTCACGCTTGGTGGCAATAGTGGTGGTCGTTACACTCACCAGCCGACCGCCAACAAGGCGCAGTGTATAACGGTCGCGCTCCTCGGCGGGCAGTTCACTAGCGAAGCGCACGATGTCCACATCGCTGTAGTGGGTCGCCTCGCCACGCGCATAGCTGCCAAAGAGCGCCATGGCGGTGATCCCCTCGCCATCAAACAGCGAGATCAGCGCCGCCCACTCAGCATCCGCCAGCGGCGTGGCGTAGTTTGCCGAAGCGTCATCTGTCGTATCCGTGGTATCCATAGTGCGCATGCTACCACACGTATTGCCTGCACGGATTGTTTGGTGGTGGATGTGCGCTGATTACTCGCCAGCGGGGACACCATCGAGGTCGCGGAAGCGGTAGCCCACGCCGCGCTCGGTGAGGATGTACTTCGGGTGTGCGGGATCGCGCTCCAGCTTGCGGCGCAGATAGGTGATGTAGAGCCGTAGATAGTGTGATTCATCGCGGTACTCCGGTCCCCAGACCTTCGAGAGTAGCGTATCGTGCGTCATCAGGCGGCCTGCATTGGTGACGAGGTGATAGAGCAGGCGATACTCGGTTGGGCGCAGGGGAACCTTCTCGCCGCGTACCCACACCTCACGCTTGCCAAAGTCAATCGTCAGGTCGTCATCCACCACGATACGGGTGCGGCGGGCGGGCGCCGCTAGGGTGGAGCGGCGCAGCAGTGCCTTGATGCGCGCCTGCAATTCACGCGGATTATAGGGTTTGGTCATGTAGTCGTCGGCGCCGATCTCCAGCCCACGAATCAGGTCGTGTTCCTCCTGGCGCACCGTCAGCATCAGCACCGGCACGCTCGACACCTCACGGATGTGGCGCAGCGTCTCGAAGCCATCCATCTCAGGCATCATCACATCCAGCACCACCAGATCGGGCAGATCACCCTTCAGCCGCGCCAGCGCCTCGATGCCGTTCTCCGCCGTCAGCACGCGGTAGCCCTCGATCTCGAGATTCAGCCGCACGACATCCACAAGGCGCGGCTCGTCGTCCACCACCAGCACGGTCATCGCGCGTGAATTGAAGGTATCAAACGTTGTTTGTTCCATGGCCTGTCTCACCTTCACTCGGTATCGTTTTGGGTGGCGAAGATCACCATCGGCAACTGCTCACGCTCTTCACGCGGCAGGCTGAAGAAGAATGTCGAGCCGTGGCCCAGTTCACTCTCCACCCAGAGGCGTCCGCCATGCGCCTCGACGATGGCGCGACAGATGTAGAGGCCGAGGCCAGTTCCTTGTGTGCGGCGCGACGCCGTGTTATCAAGCCGCAGAAACCTGTCGAAGATGCGCTGCTGTTCGCGCAGCGGAATACCCGGTCCCTCGTCGCTGACGCTGATGATCACCTCATCGCGTGTAACCTGGCCGCGCACCCGCACACGCCGCCCCTTTGGCGAGTATTTCACCGCGTTGTCGAGCAGGTTCATCAGCACTTCTTCGATGCGTTCACGGTCGGCCAGCGCGAGGGGCGTCTGTGTCGGCATCCGCGCCTGCACGTCGAGATCGGGTGTGCGCGCCAACATGCGCCTGACCACCGACCGCACAACATCCGCCAGATCGAGTTCCATGCGCTCCATCTTCAGGCCGCCCGCCTGAATGCGTGAGGCGTAGAGCAGATTGCCCACCAGATGATTGAGCCGGTCGGCCTCTTCCTCGATGGCGCGCAGCCGTTCACGCGCCACTGTCGCATCCCAGGTGGCGTCTTCGCGGGCGAGGGTAGAGGCGTAGCCCTTGATGATGGCGATAGGCGTTTGCAACTCGTGCGAGACCACCGAGATGAAGGTCGAGCGCAGTTCCTCGGTCTCGCGAGTGCGGGTGATGTCGCGCACATTCAGCACGCCGCTGATCGGTTGTCCATGCGGCGAACGCACAGCCGCCGCCGTCACCGACACGTCAACCCGCTGATCGTCGCGCGTCAGCAGGATCAGTTCGCGGTTGATCGCCGCCTTGCCGGTGGAGATGGCCTGCACCAGCGGATCGCGTTCGTAGCCCAGCGGCGTCCCCTGTGGCGTATGCGGACGCAACACGTCATAGTAGAAGCGGCCCAGCGCCTCATGCTGCCGCCATGCCGTCATCGCCTCCATCGCAGGATTGAAGCCAGTGATGCGCAGCGCGGCGTCTACGGTGATGATGCCGTCGCCGCTGAAATGCAGGATCGAGCCAAGCTGGCGATTCTCCTGGCGCAGCCGCGTTACCTCCTGTTGCAGCCGCACCGCCGTCACCAGTTCACCCAGCAGCGCCCGCCGCCGCACAGGATCGGTGAGCGGGCGGCGTGTGGAGAAGCCCGTCGCGCCCAGCAGGTGAACTTCGCCGACGGCGCCACTGGCGTCGCCAAGCCTGAGTGTCGCTACCTCGCCCGCCCAGATTTCATGCGGCGCGCTCACCAGCGGGCGCCCATCCAGTGGCTCTGGCGCGGGGTCTTCGCTGCGCAGGGCGACCAGCCGTTGGGCCGCCTCACGCGAGACATCCCAGCACAGGAGCGTTGGCGCATCCTCGCTAGCATCCGACCGCGACGAGAGACCGTCGCTGGCCCCCGTCTCTTTGACGCCATCCGTCAGCGCCAGCACGCCCGCGCTCGCCTCTG
>JBDTAI010000436.1:0-2963 GCA_039924685.1 Ktedonobacterales bacterium | reverse complement strand
GTCTCGGGCGGGGGCTGTGGCGGCGGATTCACCGCAACCGAACTTTTCGCGGCGAAGTTTGCCCCAACGGCAGGCGCGGGAACCACAGTGACAGGTGCATTCGTGCGCGCAGGCACTGACCTCAACGGCAATCCCGTTCAGCCGATACCGCTGACGCTGCAACCGGGCAAAGACGCACTGATGGTTGTCGCGGTGACACCGCCGACCGGCGCTGGCTACTACAGCTTCTCCTTCGCCACGGTGATAGATAACACAGCGACACCCTTTGCGCCGTTCACGGATGGCCAAATATTGCTGGACTCCGCCGCACGCAACTGGACCGGCAAAGCCTGCCAGGCGCCGCAGATGCAGTCGCAGATTCCGCCCGGCAGCAGCGACGCCTACATCTGCCCAAGCTAGTGTATAGGCTCTCGCATGCGCTGCCTTTGCTCCCTGCTATGTGCTATGGTGAAGCTGTCAGTTGACTTCACAGAGCATAGGCGCAGAGAGGGGCATACCATGAGCGGGCAACCACAAGCGGCAGACGGATCGCAGAATGAGATGGAGCGCGAGTTACATGGGCTGCGTGAGCGTGTGCAGATGCGTGACGAGAGTGATCGGCGGCTGGAGCGGCTGTTTGCCCCTGAAGATGCCGCGCTGCAAGAGGCGCGTGAGGCGCCCAGCCTGAACGATATGCCCGCCATCGAGATTTCGCCGTTGCAGGGGCAATTGCTGCTGCTGTTGGCGCGCTCGATTGGCGCCAAGAAGATTCTGGAGATTGGCGCGCTGGCGGGCTATAGCGGCATCTGGCTGGCGCGCTCACTTCCCGCCGATGGGCGGCTGATCTCGCTGGAGGTTAGTGAGAAGCATGCCGAGGTGGCGCGCAGGATGTGGCAGCGTGCCGGTGTGGCCGACCGCGCCGAGTTGCGTGTTGGGCCGGCGGAAGAGACGCTAGCCACGCTGACCGCCGAGTCGCCCTTCGACCTGATTTTCATAGACGCCGACAAGCCCGGCTACCCCACCTATCTCGATTGGGCGCTCAAGCTGGCCCGCCCCGGCGCGCTGATCGTTGCCGATAACTGCGTTCGCATGTACCGTGACGACCTGGCGCCCGACGCGACACCTTATATGCGCGCCGTCAGCGCATATGATCACCGCGTCGCCAGCGACCCGCGCCTGCTCTCGGTGGCGCTGCCCATAGACGAAGGCGGCATGGATGGCTTTGCCATCTCGCTTGTCTTGCCGAGCGCAGAATGATGACGGGCAAGCACATAGCACGCGCATATACCAGAAGAGAGGATGACGCCTGTGGCGCCAGAGTTATTTCCGCCAGAAACGCCTTCTGAGACGCCCAGCGCCATCTATACCGTCGGCCACTCGAACCAGCCGCTTGATCGGTTCCTTGACCTGCTGCAACGGCATGGCATCAGCACGCTGATTGATGTGCGCTCGGCGCCCTATGCCCGCTACGCCACCCACTTCAACCGGCCTGACCTCTCAGCCGCCATCGCGCTGCGGGGCATTCGCTATCGCTACCTGGGCGCGGAGCTTGGCGGTCGCCCCGAAGGCGAGGAGTATTACGGCGACACGGGGCATGTGCTGTACTATAAAGTCGCCACAGCGCCCTTCTTTCTGCGCGGGCTGACCCAACTGCTTGCCGAGGGAAAACGCGCCCGCACGGCGATCATGTGCAGCGAAGAGGACCCCACGAATTGCCATCGCCGCCTCTTGATCGGGCGCGTGCTGGGAGAGCAGGCTGTGCCAGTGATTCATCTGCGCGCCGACGACCGTGAGCAGACAGCGGAGGAGTTTCTGCAGCGCCAGGCGCCCTCGCTCTGGGACGATTTGACGACTGACGAAGGTGAGGATGTCACATGGACGTCTACTCAATCGGTTTTACCCAAAAATCGGCAGAGACGTTTTTCGAGTTACTCAAACGAACGGGAATTCGACGTCTGATAGACGTGCGCCTGCATAACTCCTCACAGCTTGCCGCTTTCTCCAAGCAGGACGACCTCGTCTACTTTCTGCGCGTGATCTGTTCGGCCACCTATCGCCATGAGCCGCTGCTGGCGCCGACGCAAGCGATGCTCGACCACTACCGGAAAGAGAAGGGCGGCTGGGCGGAGTATGAGCGGCAGTTTCTTGCGTTGCTGGCGGAACGTCACGCCGAAACACACTTCTCGCCTGACCTCTTCGAGCCGACGAGCGTGCTGCTGTGTAGCGAGGCGACGGCGGAACATTGCCACCGCCGCCTGGTCCTTGAATATCTGCAAGCGCGCTGGGGCAATCTGCACATCACTCACCTCTAGCTGTTAGCTAGCTAACAGCTAGCTGCTGGCTGCCCTATGCGCTCGACGATATCCCAATGTGTTGTGCCACCTGCGATCATCTTCACTCAATCAGCGTCATCTGTGGAGGAATCGTCCATGCGAATATTCGTCAATCATCTGACACGCATGCAGCCGGGCTATATCTGCGTCGCGGGCATTGATCCAGGCTCACAAAAGCACATTCGCCCGGTGTGGTACGGGCGGCTCACACGCGATCTGCTCGCCAGCGAGGGCGGTGTTTTCGAGATCGGCGCTGAGATCGATCTGGGCGAGGTGGAATGGGTTGGCGAAGCGCCGGAGATGGAGGATCACCGCTTTAACCGCTGGCGTGTGCAAGCCGTGGGAACCTGCGTGCCTGCGGAGTATTGGGGTCTGCTGCAACAGGTGGCGCGAACGAGCCTGCATGCTATCTTCGGCCCTGCCCTGCATCCCTATGGAAACCGGTATGCCGTTGCGCGCGGCGAGGGAGACGCCTCACTTGGCTGCCTGAAACTTGCAGCGCCTCCCCAACTGACGCTCGACGCCTTCGACAAAGTGCGGCTGCTGTTTCGCAACGATGATCGGACAGTTTCTGCGCCAGTCACCGATCTGCGCCTCTATGAAGCCGATCAGCAGACGCCGCGCAGAACGCTGATAGAGCGCCTCAACCAG
>JBDTAI010000435.1:0-3613 GCA_039924685.1 Ktedonobacterales bacterium | reverse complement strand
CATCATTCACTTGATCTCTATCCGATGGTCTCTATCCGATGGTCTCTATCCAACCCGGCGCCTGGGCGCGAGCGTTGGCGTCGGCTCTGGTGTCAAAAAGTCGAGCAGTATTGTGTTGCAGAGGTCCGGCTTTTCCACGAGCAGACCATGCGAGGCGCCGGGAATAATTGCCAACTCGCCGTCAGGTAGGGCCCGGTAGAGGTCAATAGCATGCTCAAGCGTTACTTGGTCGTCGTCGCCAAGCATCACCAGTGTTCGGCAGCGGATACCCTCGCGGTCATCCGTGGTGAGGGTATCCGCTGGTGTGCATGGCATCGAGCTTTTTGGCCACCGCCGCATAGTGGGCTTTCCCATCGGGGGACACCTCCCCATATCCCTCGGCCATGAATGCTGGTGGCTCAGCGCCCACCTCGATGACACCCTCGTCCCAACCAGTGTGGTGAAAGACACTGGCGACAAAGACCAACCGATTTACCAGATCAGGGCGCTGGTGAGTTACCAGCAAGGCGACCACTGCGCCATCACTCATTCCCATGAGGAGAACCGGCCCACCAACGACCTGCTCGATGAAGTGGATGGTATCCTCGGCCATGAGTTCATACGTATACGGGCCGTCTACATCTGGCGTGTGGCCGTGGCCGCGCTGCTCAGGCAAGAAGACCGTGAAGTGCGCGGTGAGCGCAGCGAGATTCGCGGTTCGCCAGCGCCTTGCCTGTCATACCACATCCGAATGCCAGGTAACTCAAGATAGTCTGACATATGCGCTCCCTTCGACATGACACTATCAGATCCTATTAGAGAACCTTAGCTGCCCTTAACCGCGATAGTTGACGAATTGCAGCGGCACGGGGAAGTCTTTGCCTTTGAGCAGGGCGATCACGGCCTGCAACTCATCGCGGCTCTTGGCGGTCACACGCACGGCGTCGCCCTGAATCTGCGGACGCGCTTTGGGGAAGCTGTCGCGGATCAGCTTGGTAATCTCGCGCGCCAGGTCCGCCGAGATGCCCTGCTGCAACTCGATATGCTGGCGCACCATGCTGCCGCCCGCCTGCTCTTCTTTGCCCGGCTTGAGGATTTTGAGCGAGAGGTTGCGGCGCACCATCTTCGATTCCAGCACGTCGCGCACACTCTTCAGCGCCATCTCGCTGTTGGTGAGGATCGTGATGTCCTTTTTGCCATCATAGGTGATCTCGGTCTTGGTATCTTTCAGGTCATAGCGCGTCGTCACCTCGCGCCGTGTCTGGTCGAGCGCGTTGACCAGTTCCTGCTCGTCATACTGCGAAACAACATCAAACGAGTTCTCCGCCGCTGCCATAGCTGCTTCCCTCCTCTATCATGCGCTATTCTGGTTTGCTTCGTCGGCGCAAACGATAACGGCGCCGCATACGTTCACCTTCATTGTATCGCATATGGACCGCTGTATCGCGTAGCGCCTGTTTTAACGGTCTTTCAGGCGCCGTCCACGTCTATCGTCGCTGGAGATGTGAAGGGGCAGCAAAGCAGGCGCGTGTAGGTGGCGCCGTCGCAGGCGAGGTCGCTGCGCATCACGGCAAGCGAATCCACCGGCCAGGGGCTGGGCTGTGGCGCGGGACCATCCAGAATCGTGTGCAGACGGGTGAGCGCGGCGTCATCCAGCCGATGCTTGATGCGCGCCAGCGTCAGGTGCGGCGCAAAGGGTTTGTCGTCACGCGGCAGATTTCGCGCCGCCAGTTCGCGGGCGAGCCGCCGCTGCAACGTGGTGAGCGCGCGCAGGTCGCCGCCAACACCAATCCATATGACACGCGGCGCATGCGACGGTCCGAAATAGCCAGCACGGGCAAGCGAGAGGGTGAAAGGATCAATCTGCGCTGCCACAGCGGAGGCGACCATGCTGGCGCTGGCGAGCTGCTCGGCGTCGAGTTCGCCCAGGAAGGCCAGCGTCAGGTGCAACTTCTCGGCGGCCACCCAGCGGACCGTGGGTAGCGCGGGGGCAAGCCGCTGGGTATAGCGCGTGAGCGTGGCCCGCGCCTTGTCACCCAACTCTACGGCGAGAAATGTGCGGGTGAGGGCAGCGGAAGTGGATTCAGAAGAAGACATACCTGGCCTCTCTACATGTCGCGCCTACGTCCTCGTCAATCGCTATGTCTTAACATCGAGCGCCGCGCCAACCCGCAACACATGCTCACAGCATACCGCGGAGGCGCTGCTGGCGCTTTATACTGTATAGGCACATCATAGGCACATCAATCGAGACCATGACGATATGATCTGCTGTCGAGCGGTGTGTGAAACTCAAACAGTCTCCGGCTCCTCCGGGATGCCCAGATGAGAAAGTGAGCAACAGCATGACGCCAACGTCAACCGAGTGCGTTCTGTGCCGCGGTCGTGAGGCCGATGCCGAATTATTGCGTGTCGAGGTGTGGGAAGATACCTACTGGCGTCTGACGACAAGCATCTGTTCCGAGGTGGCTGGATTCTCCTATCTCGAACCCAGGCGGCACATTACTGACATCACCCAGCTCGATGGCGATGAGGCGCGCACGTTCGGTGAGACGCTGGCGCGCATCACGCGGATGCTGCGCGAAGAGACTGGAAGCGATCTGGTATATATCTACGTCTTTGGCGATAGTGTTCCCCATTTGCATCTGCACCTGGCGCCTCGCCACGCCCATGGCGCTACCGAGCCACTCAACGATCAGATGATTCGCGGCGAGACGACCACACAGAAAATGGCGAATGGCATGGAACTGGTGGTGAGCAAGGACTATCCCGTATTGCCGGAGGATGATCTGCGCGCGCTTGCAGATCGCTTGCGCCAGCGGCTCGTCGGCGAGTGATTGTGCAGTGACGCCACCGAACTATTGCAGGCGAATCGGCGTGCGCTGACCCAGGTCTTTGAGGGTGGCGATGAAGGTGTCGCTATCCACACGCACCATTTGGCGAGCCAGCGCCGCGCCCCAGGCATAGATACCCATCTGGCGCCGCGTGCCACTCAGCAGCCGGATACGCACGGCGCCATCCAGCCGCACGAAGGCGCGCACCATCATCAACTGGCGCGATCCAGCGAAGAGCCTGGCATGCGCCTCAGCGAAACGGGCGGCAGCCTGCGGATCGAGTGTATCACCAACAGCGATGACGGCGTCTGCGGCGGCCTCTTCGTCGCGGGCGAGCGCGCGTAGCTGCTGATCGCGGGCATTGCGCAACAGGCAGCGCACGGTGAAGCCCCGGCGCGGCTGGTGGATGGATGGCAGGCCATAGTGGGTGAAGTCGGCGAAGGCATTGAAGGTGAGGGTGGCATCGCGTCCACCCTCGGCGCGCAGCAGTGGAATCTCGCCGCTGGTGTCCGTTTTATCGCGGGTTCGCAACGTATGAGCGGTGTCGAGCAGGCGCAGATGGATACCGCCGGGCAACACCAATTTCTCTGGTACACCGTTGGTCGTTTGCAAGAGATAGCGGTTGGGCGGCTTGTCTTTGTCGCTGGCGCCATTGTTGGCGCTGGCAAGGATGGTTTTCACGTCCTGCGAGACAATGCGCTCTTGCAGATGGGCGACACCCCGATACTTCTGATAGGCGGCGCCGGACCCCAACAGGCGACGGCTACTCCTGGCGATCTGCACGAACAGCAGGAATTGCA
>JBDTAI010000434.1:0-28870 GCA_039924685.1 Ktedonobacterales bacterium | reverse complement strand
GGAGTGGGCGGACGTGCCGCGCCTGCAAGATGAACGCATCGCCAGGCAGGCGCGGTATGACCAGAAATACGGCGTGGAGAGCCAGCGGGGCAAGCGCAAAGACCGCTCCACCCGCAAAGGGGAGTATCAAGCGGCAGTGCGGGCGTATCGGCGGCTGGCGGTGGCGCTGCAAGCCAACGGCATGAATGAAGAAGCGGGGACGTATGCTTACCGCGCCCAGGTCTGCCAGCGGCAGGTGTTGCGCTACAGTGGCTGGCGGGTGTTTGGGCGCTATCTGTTCTCGTGGTTTCTGGATGGGCTGGCAGGCTATGGCTATCGCCCAGGGTTGACGCTGGGCTGGTATCTGGTGGTGATCGTCGGGTTCGCCGAAGCCTACTATGCCGCCACGCATGGCTGGCTCACCTTTGGGCTGCCTCCCTCGCAGGTTCAGTCCTTGCACTGGTATGAGGCGCTGATCCTCAGCGTCAGTTCCTTCCACGGGCGCGGCTTCTTCCAGCCGATCAAGAGCCTGGGCGATCCGGTCGCCGTGCTGGCCGCTCTCGAAGCGATCACCGGCCTGCTGATCGAGATCAGCTTCATCGCCACCTTCACCCAGCGCTTCTTCGGCTCGAAGTGAGGCGGTTCAGGGGCAACTCAGGCGACGGGGCGCCGTAGCGAGACTTCGACATATGTGGCATCCGAGACAGCGGGCGGAATGGGGTCGTGATCGTCCAGCATGGCTTGCAAGTGCATCGCCAGCGCCTCACAGTTGCTGCGTTCAACTTCCTTGCGGGTGTCACCTACGGCCACATAGCCGTACAGGTCCAGGGGCGCGCCTCAGCAGACGAGGCAAAAGCGCGCTGGTATCGAGAAAATAGAGCGACGGCATGTGTCGTGAACCTCTCGTTCTTATCGTCGTTCGATCAGATCGAGAATGCTCAGGCCAGATTGTTCGAGGGCATCGCTGAGCGCGTTGCCAAGTTCGTCTTCGAGTTGCGCGCGTTCTGGCGTTCCTGGTTTGGGCAGATCGGCAACGCCGGGATGAGGTGGCAGGCTCTTGGGGTCCACGAGGTAGCCGTGTGAACGCATCAGCGCCAGGAAATCTTCTTTGGCCTGTTGCGCCTGCTCGTCAGGTGATGGCGCTGTGCGCTGCGGGCTGAATCGCTCGGCGATGGCAGCGGCGGCCAGTTCTTCGGGCGACTGATGCGACTGCTCGCCAGCAGACTTGAGCGCCTTATAGGCATCGTCGGGAACGGCAATAGTCATCATTTTGGACATAGTTATTTCCTCCCTTGCTATGCATCACGATAGACAGACAGCCTACTCTCCGAGAACAGAATGAGAGCGCCATAGCACACTGGGCAGAGGCGTATGGGAGTCGAACCCACCCAGGACGACGCGGGGCCGCCCTGCAACAGTTTTGAAGACTGCGAAGCCCACCGGGACCCGTACACCTCCATGTTCGCGCATGGCCGCAGCATAGCGCCGCCTGCGCCTCTGTACTGTGCCACGCTGAATGATGTCGCGTCAACCAGCATGCGAACATCCACCGGCCGACCTCATCCGCGTGGTACAATGGCGCACGGCGACGCCGCGCAACGGGAGCGACGCGCCACCCACCACACCACCACCAGATTATCGAGAGGTCCACACACACCCTATGGACGAGCGAGAGGCCAGGCTGGAGAAGCTGGCCGCCCTTCGAGCGGAGGGCATTGACCCCTATCCCACCACCAGCGCCCGCGACACCACCGCCGCCGAGGCGCTGGCCAACTACGACGCGCTGCAAGGCAAGACGATCACGCTGGCCGGACGCCTGATGACGATGCGCGAGATGGGTAAATCCGTCTTTGCGCACATCGAGGACGACTCCGGGCGCATTCAGGTCTACTTCAAGCGTGATGTCGTCGGGGATGAGGCGTTCAAGCGACTCAAACTGCTCGACAAGGGCGACATTCTCGAGGCGACCGGCGAACTCTTCACCACGCACAGTGGCGAGAAGACGCTGCGGGTCGCCAGCTATCGCCTGCTGGCCAAGTCGCTGACGCCGCTGCCCTCGAAGGGCGCTGGCGGCGACCTCAAGCTCTTCGATCCAGAGATACGTCATCGCAAGCGGTATCTCGACCTGATCGCCAACCGCGATGTGATGGTTCCGATTGTGCTGGCGCGCTCTCGGGCGCTGGCAGCGATGCGCGAGTTTCTGGCGTCGCGCGGCTTTGTGGAGGTGGAGACGCCGATCCTGCAACCGCTCTACGGCGGCGCCACCGCGCGTCCCTTTGTCACCCATCACAACACGCTCGACCGCGACCTCTATCTGCGCATCGCCCCCGAACTCTACCTGAAGCGGCTGATCGTCGGCGGCATCGAGCGGGTCTATGAGATTGGGCGCAACTTCCGTAACGAGGGCGTGGACCACAGCCACAATCCTGAGTTCACCATGATGGAGTGCTACCAGGCATACGCCGACTATTCGGACGTGATGCGGCTGGTCGAGGAGCTGTACGCCCATATCGCGCGCGCCGTCGTCGGCAGCGCCTCCTTCACCTATCAGGGGACGCTGCTGGATATGACGCCGCCGTGGGGACGTATGACACTGCGCGAGGCCATCGCCGAGTTCACCGGCATTGACTTCGAGGAGTATCCCGACCGCGACTCGCTGGCCGCCGCGATGCGCAAGGCGGGCTATCCGGTGGACCCACGCCTGGCGCGTGGACGCCTGATTGACGACCTGAAAGACCAGATCATCAAGGGGCCACATGCGAAGCTGAAGGGGCCGGTCTTCCTCTATGACTATCCGCTCGATCTCTCGCCGCTCGCCAAGCTCAAGCCTGGGGTGACCGATACCGCCGAACGCTTCCAGGCGTTTGCGGGCGGACTTGAGCTTGGCAACGCCTTCACCGAGTTGAACGATCCAGTGGACCAGCGGGCGCGCTTTCTGGATCAAGCGCGGCAGCGGGCGGGCGGCGACGACGAGGCGCAACAGCTCGACGAAGACTTCATCGAGGCGCTGGAGGTCGGCATGCCCCCCACCGGCGGCTATGGTGGCGGCATCGAGCGGCTGGTGATGCTGCTGACCGACCAGGAGAGCATCCGCGAGGTGATCCTCTTCCCCACCATGCGCGAACAGACGCAGGATCACTAATCTCGCGTAACCTGCTGGGTGAACTGCCGGGATGTTTGCCCGCTGCATTGCGCAGGCGCCGCCAACGTAGTATAGTCGGTGGCGGCGCCCGGCGTTCGCCTGTGGAGTGTAACTCTACGCCGTACACGGTCTTATCAGGCCAGCGGTGGATTCCAGTGCTCTCATCGTGGCATCCGTCGTCAAGTGCTCATCATTGCGGAGGAACGTACAACATGTCGGTTATCCTTCAGCTGCATACAGTCTTCGTCTGGCCGCTGATCATCATTGCCAGCTTGGCGCTGATCTGTGGCATCGTCTACTACATCCAGCGGCGGCGTGTGGCCGATAGCGAGAGCGGCGCCAGTTCATCGCTGGCGCTGATCAGGCGCTCGTTTCGCATACTGCTGATCACCACTGCGACGTTTGGCCTGTTGCAGTGCATCTGGGGGGCGCTGCTCTTTGCGAATGGCGCCCGCCCCGGCGATCAACTGCACTACGTCTACGGCGCAATCGTGCTGCTGGCGATTCCCGTCGCCTACGTCTATAGCGACCAGAAACGCATCCGCCGCGACATCCTGATCATGGGAATCGGGCTGATCCTCGTCATTGGCGCCGCTGTCCGCGCCTTCATGACCGGCCCGACCGTTCTACCCAAATAGCCACGGTTAGCCACTAAGACGTCTGAGTGCGCTCATCACAGGAGGGGATCGGCGTATGGAACAGGAAACACCGCCAACCGATCCGCCTCAACCGCTGAATCCGGCCAGCCAGCCGGATCAGCCACAACCTGCGCCGCCAGCGTACCCGGTTTACCCACAGCCACTGACGCCGAACGCGGCATTGCTCACCCAGGCGACGCAACCAGCGCACCCATTTGGACCACCAGCGCAATCGCCGATGCAGCCGATCCCCTATGGCGCGCAAGCGGCGGGTGTGCAAATGACGCCACAGCCCGGCCCCTATACAGCGTATCCCGGCGCACAGGCGCCGAAAGCGCCGCCCTATCCATTTGGAGCCGCCGCCGTTGCTGCCGCTACGACGCCTCGGCCAGCGCCACTCCACTCCCCTGCCCATCCATCGGTGAGACTGTTCGATGGCGCGCTCTGGCTGCGGGGCATTGCTTTGGGCATCGCGCTGTCAGTGCTGCTGATCGCCAACATGCTGCTGCTGCCCACGCTGGCGCGTCTGGGCGGCATCGTCACCGGCATTGACACCGTCGCACTGGATGTCGTGTTCTTCACCTTCTGTTTCCTTGTCGGCGCAGTGGTGGCGCGACAGAGTGGCAGGGTGGTGACCGGCGCACTGGTGGGATTGATCGGGCGCGGCATCGCCAGCATCGTGCAGTTCGCGCTCTACGTCATCACCATTGAGAGCCAGGCGCAGCGCACGGGGCTGCCTACCGTATCACTCATTGGCTACCTGCTGGTGGCGTCGCTCTACATCCCCGTGCGCATCGCGTATGACACAGGCGCGGCCACACTGGGCGCACTGGTGGCCGCGCGCCTCAGTGCGCGCTCCAACGCTGGCCGCAATTGAACACCCCTCACTTCGAGGCGCCTGCTGATGAGGCAAGCTCTGGCGCGACGTCACCCTGCGCGGGTGTCGGCTGTGTCTCAGTTTGCGTCTCAACTGTTGATGTCGGATGCGGGCGGAAGGTGGTAATCACCACCACGGCGCCGATGATGATCGCGGCGGCCACCAGTGTGAGCGTCGTCAGGCGCTCGCCATCGAATACGACGCCCAGCACTACGGCAACTGCGGGGTTGACATAGGCATAGGTGGAGACCTGTGCCAGTGGCGCCTTGCGCAGCAGCCACACATAGGCCGTGAAACCCACCAGCGAGCCGAAGAGAATCAGGTAGAGCAGCGCCAGCGCCGAGGTGAGCGAGACCGACGCCAGATGCAACCGTCCCGGCTCACCAGACGCCACGCCCGCGCCTAACAGCAGCGCACCGCCCACCAGCATCTCCAGCGCCGTCCCCATAAAGGGCGAGGCAGGCATCCTGGCGCCGCGTGAATAGACCGAACCAGCCGCCCATGAGAGCGCCGCCAGCGGCACGATCAGCAGCCCGAAGAGACTGACGCTATGCGCGTCTGCCAGCGCGTTCGGGCCGATCAGCAGCGCCACGCCGACGAAGCCCACAGCCAGCCCCAGCAACGTCGGCAGCGATGGGCGCACACCATGCGGACGCAGCCAGTCGAGCAGGACCATCCAGATCGGCGTGATCGAGATCAACAGCGCCACCTGACTCGATGGCACAAACTGCTCAGCCCAGACGACGCCACCGTTGCCGCCCACCAGCAACAAGCCACCCACCACCAGCGCCGCCAACCAGTTGGCGCGTGATGGGCGCGGCGTTCCCCGCAGCCGCATCCACACATAGAGGATGATCCCTGCCACCAGAAAGCGCGCGCCCGCCATCAGGAACGGCGGCAGCGTCTTCACGGCAAACCCAATCGCCAGATAGGTTGATCCCCAGATGAGATAGACCGCCAGCAGCGCCAGCACGATGCGCAACTGCTCGCTGGAAAGCCGCATACGCGATGATCTGGTCGAGGGCGTTGCGGATGGTTTAGCTGACAAGCGCATCGGTCTCCTCCTCAGTGCGGGTAGCGCCAGCGTTGGCTGTGTCGTTCTCCAGGTTGTCGCGCACTGTATCACTGCGTGTCTTGTCAACGTCATCAGTGAGCGGCAGGGGCAGCGCGGCGGTCTCTTTCAGCGTGGTCAGCACGATGGTGGTGCGGGTCGAGCGCACGGTGGGGATGGCGCCGAAACCCTGGCGCAGCAGCACACTCAGCGCAACCGTATCGGCTACCCGCACCTTCACCAGATAGCAATCCTCGCCAGCGATATGGTGCACTTCCTGCACCTCCGGCAGCGCCGCCAGCCGTTCACCGACCTGCGAAGAGGCCAACTGCTCGTCAGCGCGCACAAAGATGAAGGCCAGCAGCCCTCTATCAATTGCGCGTGGATCGATCTGCGCCATGTAGCCGCGCAGCACGCCATGCGCCTCCAGTTTGCGGATACGTTCGAGGATCGCGGAGGGCGCCATCGAGAGGCGGCGCGCAATGTCGGCGTTGGAAGTACGCGCATTTTGCTGAAGAATCGTCAGTATTCTGTGATCAATGTCGTCAATCATACTGTCATCCCCCTTGATGAGAGAATAAACGATGAATAGCCGTCTGTCAAGATACATGTATGGGCAGCGCTTGAGCCTGTGATCAAGCGCCAGTAAACCAGCTATACTCTGTGCAAGCGCCAACCGTTCCACTAGTCATCACCATTCATCACCATCGGCGCCACCGGCTACCGATACCATCATCTTCCATCGCCTCACTATCGGCGAAAAAGGGGGTGCGGCGCGAGAAACATACAGGCTGCCAACGCAACACCGTCTCCACGAACGTTATACAGGGTGTAGCCGTCATTGGTAGAGCAATTAAGATCGGCGCGCTCGTTGCGCCGGACACTATGACGAGAGGAATGAACTATGAGTAGTGGTCAAACGCCGCTGCTGACGATCCCGCTACGCGACGGGCGCCAGTTGCGTGTCGCGGCGGATGGGGTGCGCGTGGACGACCGGTTCTATGAACTGGCGCGCATCCGTGAGGCGCGGCTGATCCGGCCTGACCCAGAACTGCTGGGGCTGACAATGGCGGATGTGGGTCTCGTCGAGTTCGAGCCTGCGCGTGTGGGGGATGGAACCAGCGCCCTCAACGCGCTCTATAGCCTGCGCCCAGACCTGCGCTCACCTGCCGCGCCATCCATGCCACTCGCGTCTGCCCAGGGCGCCCAACCTGCGCCGACGCCCGCAGCCCCCGTAGTCCCTGTGGCGCCAACCCAACAACCCGTTCCACCGATGGCGCCGCCACCGCCAGGATACCCCCAGTATCCCCAATATCCTCAGTATCCCCAGTATCTCGCTACTCCGCCCGCCTACCCGCAATATGCGGCGGCTCCAGGGTATGCGCCCGGCCCTTACGCGCCTATGCCACCGGGATATGCGCCCGGATACATGCCCGGCCCGTATGCGCCCCCGCCGGGATTCACGCCTCCGCCGCCAGATCAGCCAGTGCCGTTCCCAGCCGATGTGACGAACGCCTACGGACCAAATCCCAACGCTTCCCGACCGGAACTGACACCGGAGCCGCGCAGCTTCGGACAGGCGCTTGGCGCGATCTTTAGATTGTATGGCAAACGCTTCCGCACACTGTTTGCGGTGGCATTCTTCACGCTCTTCCTCCCGTCCTTGCTGGTCGGCCTGCTGGAAGTTGGCGCTGCTCTGCTCGATGGCGTCAACCCGTTCTACAACCAGAATAATCCCTTCACCATCATCCAGCAGGCGGCAAACGGGCAATCTATAGCAACCACGCCAGTAACGACACCCAACCCTGGGTTGCTGGCGCTGGGTGAACTGCTAGGCCTCGTCGCGTCTATTCTGCTGCTGGTGATCGGCGTCTGGAGTATCGCAGCGTTGGCAAACACCGCGCGCGCCGCTGTGCTTGGGCGCGACATCACCGCACGCGAGGCGATGCGTGCTGGCTGGCGGCGATTCTGGCCCACACTGGGCTATACGCTACTGGTGGGCCTGATTGTGGGCGCAGTGGCCATCCCGGCAGAGTTCATCGCCATCTTCGGCGGCGTGTTCATCGCCTTTGGGGCGGCGGTGGGCGCATCATCAACACTGGTGATCATCGGCGCAGTGGTCATCGTGCTGATTGTGCTGCTCACGCTCTGCATTGTCATTTATCTGGAGGTGCGGCTGGGTTTTGCGCCCTATATCGCGGCCCTGAACCTGGGAGAGGCATTTGGCCGTAGCTGGCGGCTGACACGCCGCAACTTCTGGCGCATATTTGGCGTCGTCTTCGTGATCGGCCTGATCACAACCGTCCTCATCGTACCATTCGAGATTGTTGCGCTGTTCTCGATAGCGGGGACGTTTCTCATTCTCCTGCCGCTGATCACGCTGTTCCTCCAGCCATTGAGCGCGGTGACGTACATTGTGCTGCTCTATGACCTGCGACTGCGCAAAGAAGGCTACTACGTCTTCATGCAGGAACAGATCACGCCGCCGGGTACGCCCAATCCCACGCAGAATCCGCCCGTCGGCTACCCTGCGCCACAGCAATAGACGACGGACCTCTCTCCCAGCCTCTCCCCTACGAGGGGAGAGGAGCCAGAGACAGGCGCCGGGAGGTAACGTCAACCCATCGTCGCCAGCGCGTCGTTGGGTTCCTGCATGCCGCTGATGGTGGCGACCAGCGCCATCGTGCGCGCATCCACCACAGAGACCGTCTTGCCGGTGGTGTCGGCCACGATCACATAGCGGCCATCCGGCGTCACCGCCACGCCATGTGGATAGCCGTTGATCAGCGTGGAGCCGCGCGCGATGGGATGGGCGGCATCGGCGCCGATGTCGAGGAAGGTGAGGCTATGGCCGCTGCCACTGGGAACATAGAGCGTCTTGCCATCGGGTGAGCGCGCGATCAGTTGTGGGCGCAGGCCAACCTGCACATCCGTCACAATCCGTCGTGTCTGCGCATCCAACACATAGACACTGCTGCGTCCGTTGGCGGTGACATAGAGATAGCGGCCATCCGCGCTGGTGACGACGCCGTAGGGTTCAGTTCCCGCTGGCAGGGCGATGGCGCCGGCAAGCGTCTCGGTGATGGTGCTTATGATGGCGACCGTAGCGGACTTATAGCAGGCGACATAGGCATAGCGCCCGTCGGGCGAGAGTGCGATGCCATGCGGTCCGGCGGGGACTTCAATGGTCCGTTCCACACGCCATGCCGTCGTATCCACCACCGAGACATCAGCGCCGCCGAAGTTTGTCACGAAGACGTGGCCATCGGGCGCCTGCGCCATATGCACAGGATAGCCGCCAACCGTCACGCGATGCGACGCGCCAAGCTGGCTGCCGTTCAGGTGATAGGCCACCAGCTTGCCACCCGCCACATCCGTCACAAAGAGCCAGTGACCGTCTCTCGAGAGTCCCAGGCCATGTACGCTGAGGGAGACATGCGTGGTCTGCGCGCCGAGTGAGGCGACATTGCCGGTGAGCAGATCCGTGACAAAGACGTGATAGGCAGCAAGCTGCGCCGGAGCCGCAATCACTGCCGGACCTGCCGGTTGTGTTGGGGATGAACCGCGCTGCCCTGGCAAGGCGCACCCGCTCACAACGAGACACAGCAGCGCAATCCATACCAGCCGCCGCCCGCTGTTTGAGAACCAGATGCTCCGCCACTTCACCACCAATTGCATCGCCAACCGCCTCCTCAGTCCATCCCATCCTGTCCCCACATTACATCATCGGCGCTTCCATTGTAACGGCATGTGTTCCCATCCCCAAGCAGCGGCGTACTATCTGGCTGGCGGTCGGTTTTCGACGCAAATGCTAGAGCAAATATTAGAGCGCATGGCGCCCATACAGCCGCTCTTGACGCGCCTCTATGGGCCGCATACACTGCAAAGCAAGAAGTGATCACGCCAATAGCACAAACAGAGCGAAAGCAGAGGCAGCCGATGAGTGATATTCCCGCAACGATGCGCGCGATCCGCTACCATGCCGTCGGCGGTCCCGACGTGTTGAAGCTCGATGAGCTTACGACGCCTCAGCCCCAGGCGGGCGAGGTGTTGATCCTCGTGCGCGCCTCTGGCGTGAACTATGCCGATATCGCGCGACGCTATGGACGCTACCTCGAACCGACGCCGCTGCCCTACATTCCCGGCAGTGAGGTGGCGGGTGAGATCGTGGCGCTGGGGCCAGATGTGGCGGCGCAGGGCGGCCTTCAGGTTGGCTCGTCTGTGATGGCGCTCTGCCCCAACGGCGGCTATGCGGAGTATCTGGCGCTGCCCGCCAGCATCGTGATCCCTATGCCTGCCGGACTGGATATGGTTCAGGCGGCGGCGCTGCCCTTGCAGGGGTTGACAGCCTATCACATCCTGCACACATCGGGACGCATGCAGCCGGGCGAAACCGTGCTGGTGAACGCGGCAGCCGGTGGTGTGGGAACGCTGGCCGTGCAGCTTGCCAAATCGGGCGGCGCAGGCAAGGTGATCGCCGCCGCTGGCTGGGATGAGAAATTACACCTGGCGCGCGAACTGGGCGCCGACGAGACGATCAACTATACGACCGAGGACATCGCCGAGCGTGTGCGAGCGATGACTGATGGCAAAGGCGCCGATGTGATCCTTGAGCCGGTAGGTGGCGAGGTCTTCAATCGCAGTCTGGCGGCGGTAGCGCGTGGCGGACGGCTGGTGACGTTCGGCCAGGCCAGCGGCCAACCGGGAACCATAGATACCGGGCGGCTGATGACCCGCAACGCTGCGGTGGTCGGCTTCTGGCTCGCCATCCTGCCAGCCCGCCTGATGCAGGAGGGGATGCTGGCGCTGATGACACAGCTTGGCGAGGGGAAGCTGCGTGTGATCGTCGGCGGGACGTATCCACTAGCTGAGGCCGCCCGCGCGCAGCAAGACCTGGAAAGCCGCAGCACCACCGGCAAGCTCGTTCTGACGGTCGAATGAGAGACCGAAGCGACAGAGCGTGGCGGCGTTTGCCGTTCTCGGACGCGCCAATGGGGCGGCAGTTGGCGTTGAGCGAGGGCATGCTGGCGGGGCTGGCAGTGACCAACGCGCCCACACTGCGCTGGTATATTCCGCGCGAGACGGCGCTTGTGCTGGGCAACGGCCAGCAGCCTACCGTGGTGGACTACGCTGCCTGCCAAAAGCGTGGCGTCACTGTCTATCGCCGCACGTCGGGTGGGACGGCGGTGTTGGTGGATGGCAACCTTCTCAGTCTCGATCTGGCGCTGCCCAACACGCATCCCACCCTGGCGACGAGCGATGTGGTGCGCGCCTATCGCTGGATGGGCGAGGCGTGGATCGATGCGCTGCGGCGGCTGGTTATCAGCGATGTGCGCGCCCTGCCAACCGGGGATGTGCGGGCGATTCCGCCACTGGCGGCTGATGACCCATTGCGGCTTGCCTGCTATGGCACGCTCTCGCCGTGGGAGGGAGTGACGAACGAAGTGCCGCCGCGCAAGGTGGTAGGGCTGTGTCAGGTGCGACGGCGACCAGGGGCGCTCTATCAGGTAGGTGTCACTCTGCGCCTCGATGCGTCTGCGCTGGGCGAGTTGCTGGCGCTACCTGACGATACTGCACGATCAATCTTCGCCACGCGCCTGAGTCATGCCGCAGCCGGACTCGACGAGATTGGCGGGCGCGCATACACTGCTACCGAGATGATCGCTGCGTTCGAGGCGACATTGATTGAGATCCTCGGCGCGCACCTTATCTCTACCGACTGGCTACCCGCCGAACTCGATGCCGCCGACACCATCCAGCGCGAACGATTTCAGCCGCTCGTGGGCGCTGACACAGAAGAGCGCTGATAGCTCCGCGCATACAGCACATTGGCGGCATAAAGCGCCAGCCAGGGCGCCACCGCAAAATAGTTGGGCAGCGACCGGAAGGCGAAGAGCAGCGGCAACAGCGCCAGCAACAACGCGCTCTCCCGCAACTTGGGACGCCAGCGGATGAAGGCCCAGAGCGCCGCCAGCAGCGTGACAACCTCCAGCGCGGTGTAGAGCATGGGCGAGAAGAAGGGCAGCGCGCCGCCAGTCGAGAGTCCCACCAGCCCCACACCTTCGGGAAAGAGTGGCGCGGTCACTGGCAGCCAGAGACTATTCCACCACGCGGCGGGGCTGAGGATAATGAACGGCAGGTTGGGCGTCAGGAACGCAATCAGCGCCACGCCCGCCCGCTTTGCCGCTGCGATCCAGCCATTGCCCTGCTCAAGCCAGGCGTCGAGCAGGAAGAATGGCACAAAGAACCAGGCGTATTGCTTGAAGGCGCAGCCCAGCCCCCAGAGGATCGCGCTCGCCCACCAGTTGCGGGTGCGATAATGCCAGGCCAGCAACAGGAAACCGACGCTGATCACCTCGGTATCGGCGAGCAATGAGAAAAGGATAAGTGTCAGCGCGGCGAGCGCGGCGAGACAGGTCCACAATCGCAGCGATGGCGGCGCCAGCAGAGTCAGCCACGCCAGCAGCGCCAGATAGACCATCAGGTTGAGCAGCAGGATGTTGGGAGCGCCTGCCCAGATCAACGGAACATACAACAAGAAGGCCAGCGCGGGGTAGCTGTGCAGCGTTTGCGGATCAAACGCGCCGCCCGCTGTGGGATCGGGACCGGCAAGCGCCCGCTGTCCACGCGCCGCCTGTTGCGCCTTCGTCGGTAGCTGTTCACCGGTCGCAAAGTGACCTGTACGTAGAGGCGTGGGTGTGACGTTGGGGAAGCGCCGCAATGCCTCGAGAAAACCCTGCGCGCTGGTCTGCGGATCGTACGGGTTGGCGCCGCGCAGAACCAGCCGCGCATCTTCATCGGTGAACGCCACTACATCGGTGACGACGAAGCGCCCCGGTGGTGTGAAGAAGATCAACCGCGCCGCGACGCTCAACGCCAGCAGCGATACCACCACCAGCGCCAGCGTATGTAGCAGCGCGAGAACCCGCAGGCGCTCGTAGATGCTCTGGATGCGCCGCCAGCGCGCCGAGGAACCAGCGGGCAATGTGGCTGCCAGTAGCAGCGCCAGCCCCAGCGCCGTATCGCCAATCATCCGCGCAGCGCCCCACCCCGTCACGCTGACGCCCAACCCGGCGAAGTTGTAGCCCTCGAAGGCCAGCAGCGTCGTCCCCAGCGCGATCAGCGCATAGCGCGCCGGAAAAGCCAGTCGCGCAGATGGTCGGTCCGCCTTCACTTCGACCATACTCTATGAAACAGGTCGGGATACTCGATGACTAGCCCATCGGCGTCCACCGTGAGGTCGGCGGTGTAGCCACTGGCAAGCGCCGTGAAGCGATAGACTGCGCCATCGGGGCCATCCGCCAGCCGCTCGTAGCGTTGATGCGATGTGGAGAGTTCAAGTGAGGGAATCTGCACGTAGGCGGTGGTGATCTCAGCGGAGACGCCCGGCTGCAATGTCAGCCGACGGATAGGGAGCGTGTTGGTGAAGGGCGTAGCAGAGAGGTCTATGTCAACACAGTCGTCCAGCGCAGGCAGCGCCACGCCGGAATTGTCATACCAGTGACCCGCGCCATCTGCGCCAATCGCTAGCGGTTGCGCGGCGCCATCCAACCGACTCAACTGCATCGTCCGCACGCGCCACCGGCTATCACACGCGATGCGGTACTGGATGCGGAATGGCTGGTGTTCGTCAATGCCGATGATCAGGCCATTCGCAAAGATCGCTATATCCGCCGCATTCGTTGCGCTCTGTTCACGAACGATCAGCCGCAGATGGTCCAGGCCGGGTAGCTCATGCGGCGTCCACATCACCTCTCGCACACGTTGCTGCGGCTGTTGCATTCGGCATTCCTCATGGTGGAGCAGATTGCTCTCGGCCCTGATGGCATCTGACAACGCCATCGGGTAACAGATCGTCATCGGTGGTTCGTGGCCTCAAGGCCCGGGTCATCCCGGCGGACGACATACGCGGTACTCGATCACATGGTTCAATCGCATGAGGGCCAGTGCACGCGACGATCTGTGCAGGCGCGCACCCCGTGCGATCTGAAAAGCTCAGGGGCGGCGAAAGCGGCCCGGTTTAACGGGCAGCCAGCCTTATCAGCAAGGACACTTTCATGCGTTCGAGTAGTCGATCGAGATGGAGCGTGGCGCGCAGATGTTCCCAACTAAGGGGACTGCGCTGCGCGGGACGACCCGCCAGTTGGCGCGCATACACCATGTTGGCGGCATAGAGCGCCAGCCAGGGCGCCACCGCAAAATAGTTGGGCAGCGACCGGAAGGCGAAGAGCAGCGGAATCAGCGCCAGCAGCAGCGCGCTCTCCCGCAACTTGGGACGCCAGCGGATGAATACCCAGAGCGTCGCCAGCAGCGCCAGCGCTTCCATCACGGTGAAGATGTACGGCGGCAGCCAGGGCAACGCATGGCCGGTGAAGAGCGCTATGACACCCATCCCCGTCGGGAAGAGCGGCTCGGTCATGGGCAGCCACAAGCTGTGGAACCAGGCCGAGGGGCTGAGCAGCATGAACGGCAGGTTGGGCGCCAGGAACGCCGCCAGCATCACACCTGTCCGCGTACTCACAGCGCCCCAGCCACCGCTGATCAGCGCCGCCAATGTGGTGCGCCCGACATGACGCCATCCCCGCGCGCGGATCGAGAAGTCCTCGGCAAAGGGCGCCGCCCAGCGTCCCTGCTCAAGCCAGGCGTCGAGCAGGAAGAACGGCACAAAGAACCAGGCATACTGCTTGAAGGCGCAGCCCAGCCCCAGCAGAATCGCGCTGGCCCACCAGTTGCGGTTGCGATAGTGCCAGGCCGTCAGCAGAAAGGCGACGCAGATCACCTCGGTATCGAGCATCAGTGAGTAGAGTAGGATCGGCAGCGCCGCGCCCGCTGCCAGCGCGCCCCAGTGACGCCAGCCGGGCGGCGTCAGCCAGACCAGCCAGGCGAAAAGCGCCCAGAAGACAACCATATGCAGCAGCAGGATGTTGTCCACGCCCGCCCAGATCAGTGGCACATAGATCAGGAAAGAGAGCGCCGGATAGCTGTGCAGCGTGTTCTGATCGAACTCGCCGTGCATCTGACCAGGATCGGTCAGATAGCGATGCTCCACATCGTTGATGTGGTTGAGCGCAGGATAATCATAGCCGGAGCCGAACGCGCCGCGGCGTAGTGGTGTCTCGATGGCGTTGGGAAAGCGTTGCAGCGCCGGAACGAACGAGGCGTCACTGACGTAGGGATTGTGTCCTGTCAACACCAGCCGCGCATTCACATAGGAGAACGAGATCACATCGCTCAGGAAGGAATTGGAGAGCAGTCCACTGAATATCAGCGAGGCGGCGGCGACAAAGACCACCAGCGAAGCCGCCGCCATTATCCCCGAAAAGATCGCGCTCAAATGACGCCACTGCATCAGGCGGCGATACCAGCGGCGCGGCAGTTTGATCGGCATGGTCGCCAGCACCAACACTGCCAGACCGCCGAAGGAACACAGCAGCGTGAGCAATCCGCGTAGCGGTGAACTGGCGCCGTACCAGAGCGGCAAACAGAGGATACCTGCCAGGAAGAGCAGACACGAGCCAAGCGCAATCGCCGAGTAGCGTAGCGGCATGCCACGCCAGCGGTACTGTTTATGCGCCGCGTGGCGTTGCTGGCGTCGCATCGGTCGGCGTGTTGTGGCGCCGTGGCGTGCCGAAGTGGAAGCGCGTGAGGTCAACACTGTGCTGATGAGGCGGTGCGGCGCAGCGGCGGTGGTTCTATGTCCGGCGCCACGTCTGGTGCGTTCGAGGCGTTCGAGGCGTTCGAGGCGCTGGATCGGCCCACTGTCGCGCAGCGTTCGCCCTGTCTGCAAGCGGGTTGACGAAGCCAATGGCGCATCTGGCCGCTCGCCTGGCACGCGGGCAGACCGCCTGCGCGTTACGCGATCCTTCAGTGGCGCGTGGGCGCCTTCGTCGTGTTGAGAACGCATCTCTCAGGCCACTCCCCACTGCGCCCGGCTTTTTTCAGTCGGCCTCGCCGCATCACTCGACACTACACTTCACCACTCTACACTACACTACAGTAACCGTCCGTACCATGCGTCTGGGCGACACAAGCGCCAGCGCCTTCTGATCGGCTCACGCGCGCGCACGACGTGCCACCCGTTTTTCATGATTCACGTGCGTCTCCAGATGTGCCTTCAGGGCTGCATCTGCGCATAGTATCCTATTTGCCGCATACAGCGCCAGCCAGGGCGCAATCGCAAAGTAGTTGGCGGGCGACCGGAAGGCGAAGAGCAGCGGCAACAGCGCCAGCAACAACGCGCTCTCGCCCAGCGCAGCGCGCCAGCGAACATACACCCAGATCGCCAGGCTGAATATCAGCAATTCGCCCACAGCATAAAGCACAGGCGGCCACTCTGGCAAGAAACCACCCAGTGATAATGCGATGATCCCCTGCCCCATTGGAAACAGCGGCTCGGACATCGGCAGCCACAAGCTGGCGAACCACGGCTGCGGGCTGGCAATCATGAACGGCGCATTCACCACCAGAAATACCGCCAGCGCAATCCCCGCGCGCCGCAGCGCCTCACGCCAACCGCCACAACGCCCCTGTGCCAGCCAGACATCGAGCAGCAGGAACGGCGCAAAATACCAGCAATATTGCTTAAAGGCCAGCGCCAGCCCCAACAGCGCCGCCGACACCCAGCGCCGCTCCCGATATTGCCAGGCCAGCAGCAGCAGCGCCAGACAGACAATCTCGGTGTCATACAGCAGCGAGCGATAGGGCAACGCAATCGCCGAGCCTGCCGCCAGTGTGGCCCAGCGCCGCAGTTCGACAGGCGCCAGCCAGATCAACCAGGCGAAAAGCACGCCATACACCAGCACATGGACCACAATGATATTCTGCACACCCAGCCAGATCAGCGGGACGTAGAGCAGAAACGCCAGCGCGGGATAGCTGTGCAGCGTGCGCGGATCGAAGGCGCCATGTGCGCTGCCCGGCGCCGCCAGATAGCGCCGTTCGATCTGCACAATCGTCGGACCACGCGGGTAGCTATAGCGTGTGCCGAACACGGCGCCGCGCAGTGGTGTCGCAGGCGCATAGGGATAGCGCCGCAGCGCCGCAGCGAAGCTGCCGTCACTGGTATACGGATTACGGCCTGCCAGTGTTGCCTTGGCGTTCACATAGGTGAACGAGATGACATCGTTCCAATAGACCGCCGACAGCGGATCTGTGGTGATCAGATAGAGAATCGTTGAAAACAACAGCAGTGACCAGACCGTCGCCAGCGTCGCGCCCACCCCGATCAGCATACGCACTACCATCAGCCAGCGTCGCCACCATCCGGCGCCGTTCACCTGATGTAACGGATGAGCGCGGCGAATGGTGGCGGCCAGCAGGCAGGCGAAGCCGCCAAACGTAGCGCCAACCACCAGCAACACCCGCAGATCAAGCGTTGTAGCGGAATCCACATCATCAGCGAGTTGCGCGCCCAGCAGCAGCAGTGCGCCACCGACCACCACCAGCGCATAGCGCGACGGCATGGCAAGACGCGCCAGTCGCGCGCCCCACCTGGTATCGCTGGTATTTGCCATAGTCGTCGCTGGCAGGACGTGAGCTACAGGTCGGCTCATGTCGGGCGCCTTTCCAGATTGTCCCCAGCATCGCGACCATCTACATGTGCCTTGCCCACAGCGCGCGAGGCGTCGCGCCGCAGGAGATCGGGTCGCCGCAGGATGAGGACCACCAACGCAGTCAGCAAGATGTTGCGCAGCGCGGCGGTGACGGGAACGGCGGTGGTGGGTGGTATCTTTGTCCAGAGCAGCAGCAGGCTATGGTAGGAGAGCGGATAGCAGAGCGAGGTGGCGGCGCAGATCAGCCCCCAGGCGGTGAGCGCCGCACCATCAAGCCCGAACTCCCAGGCGACGAGCGGGCTTACCCAGAGCAGATATTGCGGGCTGAAGACCTTGCTGCCCAGCATCGCCAGGCAGAGCAGCAGGCATGCCGCCACAGCCATGCTCAGTGTGTGACGCCAGAACAGCCAGAGGGTACAAGCTATGCCAACCAGCGCCAGCGCCAGGCAGAGTGGGCTGAAGATGTCTACGCCCGGTGCGACGAGACAGGTGGAATTATAGGTGTAGGGCAGGCCAACCCGCGCGCCCGTCACCTGCGCCAGCAGCCAGGTCAGCGTGGCAGGGACGGACTCGACCTGCACACAGCGCGCCAGGCCAAAGTGCAGCGGCGCCAGCAGCGCCGCCGGATTGAGCGCGAACGTCAGTCCCTCACCCAGCGCCACGATTCCGGCAAAGAGCGCAAAGCCTCGCCACAATCGCCAGGAAAACGGCGACTTCGCGGGATCGCGTCGGCGCCAGGTCTCGATCAGCAGGA
Organism: Ktedonobacterales bacterium; assembly: GCA_039924685.1. Taxonomy (GTDB): domain Bacteria; phylum Chloroflexota; class Ktedonobacteria; order Ktedonobacterales; family JADMIN01; genus JBDTAI01. Next base: position 10,877 of record JBDTAI010000434.1, on the reverse strand, counting down.
TCGGCAGCAGCAGCGCCGGAAAGAACTTGAGCAGCGTCCCGACGGCCAGCGCGGCATACGCCCAGTAACTCCAGTACTCACTATAATCCCCTTGCTGTCGCTTGGCGCGCTGGATGGCAAGCAGCGCCAGTAGACAGCACGCGCCAGGTACGATGTCGAAGCGTCCGGTGGCGGTGAGCGTGGAGCCGAGCATCAGGTAGAGCAGCAGCGCATGACCCGCCCCATACGCGCCGTAGCGGTTCAGTAGCCATGTCAGCCCCAGAATGATCGCCAGCATCTCGCAGACGAAGAGCGGCAAATACCAGTTTAGCGGCGCAAGCAACGGCGGTGAGAAGACCAGCAGCGCCAGCGGCCCATATTCACGTGGCAATTCATGGAAGGGCAGCGGATTGAGGCTGGCAAGCGGGACAAGGCAACTGCCCTGCGGCAGCGCGGCGGTGGCCTGTGCGCCATGCCAGAAGGTCAGCGCGTAGCACTGATACTCGCCGATGTCCTGCGGGTCGAGATGTGTCTCGACCGCGAAGAGCACGATGGCCAGCGCGGCGAACAGCCACAACGGCGGCAGCCAGCGTAGCCGCAACGCCGTTGGCGTATGGGAAGCCGCTATCTCGGCATGCTGCGCATCAACCGCTTCCGGTGGCTCTTTCACCACAAGCGCGCTACGTTCACCTCGCCTCTGCCGCATCGCCGCTGTCCCCTCCCAACGGTACACCCGCCTGTTCCTGATGCCCCTGGCGCATATGCAGTGTACCATAGCTGGCAAGCGCGATTGCCGTGACAAAGATGCTGACGGTGATGACGGTGATTGGCGGGGTTGACAGACAGGCGCGGCGGATGGTACATCTCTAAGTAACAATCGAATACACAACCGAACCGCAACGGGAGCTTGGGGAGCCAGGCTGAGAGGGTAGCCCGTACATCCTTGGCGATGTATCCGCTACCGACCGACGGAACCTGATCTGGGTAATGCCAGCGCAGGGAGCGCCGCCTTGCAGGATGTGACGGGCTGTACCCGCGCATGCTGGCCAGGTGGAGTGTTTGGGCGCTGGCATACCGCTGGCGCCCTTTTTTCATGCGCGAAACCGGGACGCCACTGGCCGCTCGATACAGCGTCCGACTCCCACGCGGGCGGCGAAAAACGCTACAAGCGAGGGCCGCGCCCATGACACATACAACCAACAATGCGACGACAGCCAGTAACACGATTACAGCCGCCAGTTCACCGGATGCTGCTGGCCCGAACAAGCCGTTCATCTCCAGCATCACGGGTGTAGCGCCGCTGCTTGATGTGCGCGAGGTGACGATGCGCTATCCCACTGCGCGCCGTGGCGAGCGGGCGATTCAGGCGCTGGATGGCGTCTCGCTCATGATTGCTTCGGGCGAGTTTGTGGCGCTGGTGGGGCCGAGCGGCTGCGGCAAGAGCACGCTGCTTTCGCTGATCGCCGGACTCGAACGGCCCACGAGCGGCACGATTGCGTTGCAGGGCGATGCGCAGGCGCGACGGCTGGGACGTGTAGGCTATATGCCTCAGCGCGATCTGCTGCTGCCTTGGCGCGATGCGCTGGGCAACGCCAGCGCCGGACTCGAAGCGCAGGGGATGGGCAGACGCGAAGCGCGGCGACGCGCGCAGGCGCTCTTCACCAACTTTGGCCTGGGCGGCTTCGAGCATGCCTATCCTTCGGCGCTCTCCGGTGGCATGCGCCAGAGGGTGGCATTTGCGCGTTCGGCGCTGGCGGCGGGCGATCTGCTGCTACTGGATGAGCCGTTCGGCGCGCTCGATGCGCTCACCCGCGCCGAGTTGCAACGCTGGCTCTCCACTGTCTGGCAGCGGCTGGGCATAACCTGCCTGCTGGTGACGCATGACGTGGACGAGGCGTTGTTGCTGGCCGACCGCATCATTGTGATGACGCCGCGCCCCGGACGCATCCGTCTTGAACGCGCCGTTCCCCTTGATGCGCAGAATCGTCCACGGAGGCCCGACATCCTCACTCATCCCCAAGTGGCATCACTAAAAGCCGAACTGCTTGCCGCGCTGCTGGCGCCTGATGGTGGGAGTGGGGAGACGCCGCAATGAACACAGTGAATACACAGGCAAACGTCAGGGACCATACAACAATGGCGTACGATGCGGCCCCCTTCGCGTGGCGCGCGCGGTCGAGAGAGGCAGGCGTGCGGGCGCTGCTCAACACGCTGCCTGCGGTGGCGCTGGTGGCTGCGTTGATCGCCCTGTGGCAGTGGTATGCCAGCGGTGCGGCGATTGACCCGCAGATTCTACCGACACCAGTGGCTGTCTGGCGGGCGCTGGTGGCGCAGCGCGACCTGCTGTGGGGGCATACGCTGGTGACGCTCTATGAGACGCTGGTAGGCTTTGCGGTGGCGCTGGCGGCTGGCGTGGCCTTCGCTGTGGTGGTGGACGCCTCGCCCTGGCTGCGGCGCGCCGTCTATCCGCTGCTGGTCACGTCGCAGACGATCCCGATCATCACGCTGGCGCCGTTGCTGGTGCTGTGGTTCGGCTTTGGGCTACTCTCCAAAACACTGGTTGTGCTGCTGGTGTGTTTCTTCCCCATTACTGTCGCGCTGGCCGATGGACTGCGCGCCGCCGATCCCGAACTGATCAAGCTCTATCGCGCCTTCGGGGCCGGACCGCTGCGCATCTTCTGGTCAGTGCGGCTGCCGGGGGCGCTGCCATCGCTCTTTTCAGGTGTGCGCATCGCCATCACCTATAGCGTCTATGGCGCGATCTTCGGCGAGTATGTTGGCTCAGAGGCGGGGCTGGGCTTCTATATGCTGCTCAAACAGCACGCGTTCGCCACCGCCGCCGTGATGGCCGTGATCGTCGTCACCGCGCTGCTCAGTATCGCGCTTTTCACGCTTGTCGCCCTCATCGAGCGGCTGGCGCTGCCTTGGTACTACGCCCAGGGCCGCACGTAATCACAGGTCATCATGGACAAGCACAGGTCATCATCAGGTCATCATCAGGTCACCAGCTATTTCAGGAGGTATCGTATGTCGCGGCAATCCGCGATGGCGCCGACAGAGTCACGTGATGGACATTCCCCAGAGCGGACGCACGCCACGCGCCACTACACAGGTCGTCCCATGCGCCGGGCATTCATGGCCGCTTGCGGCGGCTGGATTGGCCTGCTGGCGATCTTCGCGCTGGCGCTGGCGGGATGCGCGCAGTTTGGCGCATCGTCGAACACCACATCCACGTATACTGGGGCGGTGGCGCATGTCTCGCTGGCGCTCGACTGGACACCCAACACCAACCATACCGGCATCTTTGTGGCGCAGCAGTTGGGCTACTACCGGCAGCATGGCATTGACCTGACGCTGACACCGTACTCCAATAGCGTGGCGCCAGAACAGCTTGTAGCGACGGGCAAGGCCGACTTCGCCATCAGCTTCCCGGAGGCGCTGACACCGCTACGGGCGCAGAATGAGCCGCTGGTCTCGATTGCCGCCATCATCCAGAGCAACACCTCGGCGCTGGTCTCGCTGAAGAAGTCGGGGCTGGATAGCGTGGCGAAACTCGCCGGTAAACGCTACGCCAGCTTCGGCGCTCCCTATGAACAGCCGGTCGTCGCGCAGGTGTTGAGCTGTGGCGGCGCGACCAGCACATCCTATCAGAACATCTCATCAGCCGTGCTCGACCCGATGAACGAGGTTGAGCAGGGGCAGGCTGACTTCGCCTGGGTCTATGAGGGCTGGGAGGTGATCCAGGCCGAGCGCGCAGGCTACCAGCTTAACGTCTTCCCGCTGGTAGACTATTGCATCCCCGACTACTCATCGCCCGTGATCATCACCAACCAGAACTTGATACAACAGCATCCCGATGTGATACGCCGCTTCCTGGCGGCCACTGGCGAGGGCTACACCTATGCCACGCAACATGCCCACGACGCGGCGACGATGCTGATTGCAGGCGCTCCCAAAGGCGCGTTCGATGATACAGGGCTGGTGTATGCGAGCCAGGCGTATCTCAGTCCACGCTATGCGCAGGGGGCGGCATGCTGGGGGCAGCAATCGCTGGTGAAGTGGACCGACTATCCACGCTTCATGTATACCCACGGCGCGATTCAGGACGCCAACGGCAATCCCATCACCACACAGCCGAACTATGCCGCCGCCTTCACCAACAAGTTTTTGCCGCCCTGCAAGTCGTGACCGGCCTCACTCCAACTTCTCTCCTCGCAGAAGAGGGGCTTTTCTCATACGGGCTGGCTGGTGCTGCCCTATTCCCAGTTGCGTTGACAGCCTTGGAGGCGGATTCGTATACTTTATATTGTAGGGCGTATCATAAGGTGTCTTATGGCGGAGCGACGGGGCTGCCGCTGTCCCCTATGCCTGTGTAGGATGCGCAACGGCGGCGCATCGGCGGGCAGGGTACACTATCGCAGCGTATCCACATTCCCAACTGCGGCGTCACATCAACACATGGCATGGCGCCAGCATCGCGGGAGGGTGGGAGTCAACCTGTAGGGGCGTCCGGCGGACCACCCCGCGTACCCCAGAGAGGCAGAGCCACCGTGCAGCAGCAGCCGCAATCCGTGAATCTTCGCATTCCAGGGCCGACCCCCATTCCGCCGCAGGTCGCCCAGGCGCTCGCCCGCCCGATGATCAACCATCGTGGGCCAGAGTTCGCCGCGCTGATCGGGCGTGTCACCGAACAGTTGCAGTTCTTCTTCCAGACCACGCAACGCATCCTCACCTATCCGGCGTCGGGCAGTGGCGGCTGGGAGGCCGCCGTCGTCAACCTCTTCTCACCGGGCGATCAGGTGCTCTCTGTGCCAGTGGGCGTCTTTGGCGAGCGGTTCGCCCGTGTCGCCGAGGCGTTCGGCCTGAAGGTGACGCGCCACCCCACTGAATGGGGCCAGGCCGCTGATCCCGCCGCCGTCGTCGCCACGCTCGATACGCTACCGGAGGCCCACGCCGTCTTGCTGACGCAGAACGAAACCTCCACCGGCGTCATGAATGACATTCAGGCGCTGGCAAAGGCTATTCGCGCCCGCAGGCCCGACATCCTGATCGCCGTTGATGCCGTCAGTTCGCTCTCCTGCGTCGACCTGCGTATGGACGAATGGGACCTGGATGTGGTATTGACCGGCTCACAGAAGGGCTGGATGGTTCCACCGGGGCTAGCGATGATCGGCGTGAGCGAACGGGCATGGCAGGCCACCGAACACGCCACACTGCCGCGCTTCTACTGGGACTTCAAGAACGTAGCGAAGTCGCTTGACAAGGGCCAGACGCCCTATACGCCGCCAGTCAACATCTTCTTCGGCCTGGATGTCTCGCTTCAGATGATGCGTGAGGAGGGGCGTGAGGCTATCTTCGCCCGCCATCAGCGCTGCGCCGACCTCACCCGCAGTCGCGCCCGCGCCCTCGGACTCGACCTCTTCGCCAATCCTGCTCATGCCTCGGATACCGTCACCGCCATCACGGCGCCCGCCAGCGTTGGCGCAAAGACCATCACCAAGGCGTTGCGCGAAAACGAGGGTGTGGTGATTGCGGGCGGCCAGGAGCGGCTCGATGGCCAGATCATCCGCATCGGCCACCTCGGTTGGGTCCACGAGCAAGATATCACGGACTGCATGGACGCCTTCGAACGCCAGCTCACCGCGCTGGGGTATCGCGTCCCGGCGCCCAGCCCTGCAACGACGACGCAGGGCTAGTGGCGGCGAACGGCGAGGCGCGAGTAGGGGCGTGACCGTGTAGCCCGGCGGGCAGGTGAGGTGGTGGCCAGGGAGCAACGATGATGTGGCTGACACATGCGCGATTGAACAGGTATGGCGTGGCGTCCACTGGACGCCCCTACAACATGCCTGATACGACCGAAAAGACAAGGGACTATGCACGCTATGACCGAGCCAGACACGCAGACAGCCACGACAGCCACGACAGCCACAGCGGCTTCAGATACCACGATCAGCGCGAGCGACCGGCTACGCATCCTCGTCGCCGATCCCATCGCCACTGAGGGTGTAGCGATCCTGACGGCCTTCGCCCAGGTGGATGAGCGGCACGGCCTGAGCGCCGACGACCTGATCGTCGCCATCCCTGCCTACGATGCGCTTGTCGTGCGCAGCGAGACGAAAGTAACGGCGGCGGTGATCAATGCTGGAACGCGGCTGCGCATCATCGCGCGGGCAGGCGTCGGCGTTGACAACATTGCTGTCGAGGCGGCCACCCGTCGTGGGGTGCTGGTGGTCAACTCACCCACTGGCAACATCGCCGCCGCCGCCGAACATACCATCGGACTGCTCTTTGCGCTGGCACGCCACATTCCCGCCGCCAACGCTGCCATGCGGGCGGGCCGCTGGGAACGGTCGAAGTTCGTCGGCGTGGAGCTACGCGGCAAGACACTGGGCATCGTCGGGCTGGGCAAGGTTGGCATGGAGGTAGCCCGGCGCGCAGGCGAGGGTGGACTGGGCATGCGGCTGGTCGCCTTTGATCCCTACGCCGTGCCAGAGAATGCGCGCATCGTCAACGCCGACCTGACCACCCTGGAAGAGGTCTTGCGTCAGGCGGACTTCCTCACCGTGCATACCGCGCTCACTACCGGCACACGCGGGTTGATCGGCGCGGAGGAGTTGGCACAGATGCAGCCGACAGCGCGGGTGATCAACTGTGCGCGTGGCGATGTGATTGATGAACCGGCGTTGCTCGCCGCCCTCGATGCCGGGCGTCTGGCGGGCGCCGCGCTCGATGTCTTCACCAAAGAACCGCCATTTAGCGAAGAGACACTGGCGGCACTGATCGCCCACCCGCGTGTGCTGACGACGCCGCATCTTGGCGCCTCCACCGAGGAGGCGCAGGTGCTGGTGGCGGTGGATGTGGCCGAGCAGGTGGCCGATGTGCTGCGTGGCGCGGCGGCACGGGCAGCCGTCAATGCGCCGATGATTCTGCCGGAGACACTGCGCCAGCTCGAGCCGTGGATGGCGCTGGTCGAGAAGCTGGGTCGGCTCTACACCCAACTGCATCCCGGCCCGCTACACCGCGCCGAACTAGCCATCAGCGGCGAGATCGCCCAGTTTGATACGCGCCCCCTGACGGCGGCGCTGATCAAGGGATTGCTAGAGCCGGTCTCGGAGGCGCATGTCAATCTGGTGAATGCGCCAGTGCTGGCGCGCGACTGGGGTCTGGAAGTGACAGAGAGCCGCACGCCAACCCACGAGCAGTACACCAACCTGGTGACACTGCGTGTCAGCCCCGACGGCCCCGACACGCCGCCAAATCTGCTCGCCGCGACGATCACCTGGGGCGAGCCGCAGGTGGTGCGGGTTGACCGCTATGCGACCGACTTCTCGCCGCGCGGCCACATCCTCTTCTGTCGCAATATCAACCGCCCCGGCATGATCGGGCGCGTTGGCACGGCGCTGGGCGAGGCGGGCGTCAACATCGAACATATGGATGTTGGTCCCGTCGCGGCAGGCTGGGCGGCGGGCGGCGCCACGGCTGGGAACGGCGGCCCCACGCGCAGCCCAATCCCCAGCGGCGAGGCGCTGATGGTGCTGGCGATTGACGACGCCGTGCCAGCCGCCACGCTGGAGCGCATCCGCCAGACGCCCGACATCCTCGACGTGCAGAGCGTCCAGTTGTAAGCATTAATCCTTTGGCGCTGTCGTGGGCAGTGTTGCAGTATCCACAAGGTTGAGCGTTTGCAGCGTTTGCAGCGGTTGCAGGCCGTCGTGTGGCTGTCCCTCTGGCCCCGGCGCGGGCGTCACCCAGAGCAGGATGCGCCCGCCAACCCAGCCGCCGCCAGCCTGGCTGGGCAACGGCAGCGCCACCAGCCGCTTTTCGACGCGATCCCACACCTGCATCTGCGGATCGTTCTCATACCACGTCACCAGTCGGTCGTTGGACGTGGCGGCATCGTAGGGCTGGGTGATGGATGGAGCAGCAGCGATCTGTTGTGGCTGTGTGCTGCGTGTGATGTCGGGAACGAGGTTCATCACGGCGCCGGAATTACCAATGCCGGGGAGTACTGGAGCGTCGTAGGCGATGCTGACGCCGTCGAGCGCCACGCCGCCGGTCAGATGCAGCGGAATCGTCTGGCCGGTGAGCATATTCCTGAAGGTCACATCGCCGCCGTCAGGATTGTAGTTTGGCACGATCTGTATCCACATCGCCCACGGCCACGACAGCGCGACGTTCTGCGCGCCGGTCGCCAGCGTGGTGACGACGCCGGTAGTCAGGTTCTCGATCTTGACGGCGATCTTGTTAGGATTGTCGGTGTTCGACACGATGGGCGAAGTCGGCTGGCTCCAGATCACCGCATCGCCGCTCACCACCGGCCCGGAGGTGGCGCCAAACAACGCTGTGTCGTTGACGAGCTGCGTGACCTCCCCGTCTGGTGATTGTATCCGTCTGGTGATTGTATCCGTCTGGTGATTGTAGAGGAACATCTGCCAGTCGTTCGGGCCGGGTGGTCCACCGGTGGTCTCAGGCGCCTCCGTCCAGGCCAGCCAGTGAGCATCTATCGAGGCGGCTATGATCGCGCTGTTGGGATGCTGTAACGCCTGAATGAGCACAACCCGCCTGGTCCTGACGTTATAGAGCGCGAGATACGAGGGCCGCGGGATAGTAGGGAAGTCGCGTGAACTGTCGCCTCCTACCAGCCATTGCCCATCTGGCGAGGCGGCTTCGGCAAAGATGAAAACGCGATTGTCGTCCAGGTCAGTCGTCAATGTCGTGACGGCGACATTGCCCCATGCTTGCTGCATCGTCAGTGGCGCCAGTGTCGGCGTGAGCGTTGGCGCAGGTGTGGCTGCAGCCGTCGAACCAGGGTCATTACCAGTGGGCGCATGCGTTGTCACGCCACATCCTGCCAGCATCAGCAGTGTAAGCGACAGGCACAGCGGAACCATACCACACCAGCGCGCGATGCGTCGGACAGTCTGCATGTCGTCAACCTCCTTCTGCAACAGAACACGCTCGATGCCCGATGAGCGTAACTGCGCACAGAGATGTGACCAATATCTGGCAGGCACTGTGCTACGCAAAAGGGACGGTTCGTGGTACACTTTGTAGTGCCAGTATTATTGCGCGCGGGTGTTGTGCGCGGGACATGGCAGGAGCGCAGACAGACCTGCATCCGTCCGTCTGGCTCCAGTGAATGTCACGCGCAATGAGACAGTATGGTGATGAACAATGACGTTTGCTCATCTTGATTACCTGGCTGCGTGTATATCGTATGCAGAAGAGGGGGCGCCACTCTGACCGGTCAAGATTCCAGCGACACCGATCTGGTGACGAGTGTGGCCGATGGTGACACCGACGCGCTGGGCCACCTCTATGATCGCTATCACCGCGCCATCTATGGCCTCTGCCTGCGCGTGACCCGCGATGCGGCGGCGGCTGAAGAAGTGACGCAAGAGGTCTTTGTGCGCCTCTGGCGTAGCGCCTCCAGCTTCGAGGAGGAGCGTGGGCGTGTCAGCACCTGGTTGCTGCGTATCGCGCACAATCTGGCGCTCAATGAGGTGCGCCGCCGCCAGAGTCGCCCGGTGATCGCCTTCGATACAGATTGGCGCACCGAGGGCGAACGTATCGTTGACTCGTATCAGGCCCATGATCCAGCCGTTGCAACGGAGTTGGGCGAACGGGCGCAGGCGATCCACGCTGCGCTTACACAACTGCCTGAACTGCAACGGAAGGCGATTGAACTTGCGTTTTTTGGGGGGCTTTCTCAGGCGGAGGTCGCCGCTGCGCTTGGCGACCCACTCGGCACAGTCAAGAGCCGTATCCGCGTGGGGATGCAGCGTCTGCGCGAGCTGCTGCTTGCGGCAGGCATAGATGAGGTGAGTTAGAAACCCATGGCAGAAGAACACGTATCGCACCTCATTGACGCCTACGCGCTTGGGGCGCTGGAACCGGACGAAGTGGATACTGTCGAGCGGCATCTGGCGACCTGCGCTGAGTGCCGCGCCGAGGCCGAACGCGCCAAAACTGTCGTCGCGCACCTGCTCTACATCGCGCCGCCCGCCACGCCGTCGCCCGATCTGCGCGTGCGCACGCTGGCGCGTATCCGCGCGCTCGCCAATGCGGATGCCAACGACAGCCAGAGGCAGCACGACGCCGCAGTTGGCGCTGATGCTGACGATCCCGCAAATGATGACGCTGCACAGGCGTCGGTCGCCGTCCATCCGCTGACGCGCACGCTGCGCAGTTTGATCGCCTCGCTGCCGGGTGGCGAGACTGTCGAACCGGTGGAGGCGACCCTGCGCACGCTCCTGAGTGAGCCGGACTGTGTGATCTGGCCGCTCAACGGCACTGACGATGGCCCTGGCGCCAGCGCGCGACTGGTGGGCAGTCGGCGGAGGCGACGCGCGGTGCTACTCACCAGCGGCCTGCGACGCCTCACACCCAATCAGGCCTATCAGGTGTGGTTCCTGCATGGTGGCAAGCCCCAGCCCAATGCGCTGTTCTCGGTGGATCGCGCCGGACGGGGCGCCAGCATCGTGCGCGCCTCTGCGCCACTTGCGGGCTTCGAGACGGTGGCCGTCACGCCGGAGCCAGCGGGCGGCAGCCCTGGCCCCACCGGTCCCATCGTGCTCGTCGGCGCCCTGAGCCAGTGATCAGGCTGCACCATCTGGAGTCTATGTGTGACCAGTCCCATGCCTTCTGACCAATCTTCCCGCCCCGAACAGAGTGTGTCTGGCCTGATCATCAGGCCAGCCGTGGACAGCGACTGGCCGCACATCTGGCCGATTTATGAGCAGATCGTGGCGGCGGGCGAGACCTACGCCCATCCTGAGCCACCCGTCATGGAGGTTGCCCGTTCCCTGTGGATGGAGCAGCCACCCAGCCGGACGGTGGTGGCGGTCGCGGATGGCGTTGTGCTGGGGTCGGCGAAGATGGGGCCGAACCGGCCAGGT
>JBDTAI010000433.1:0-6010 GCA_039924685.1 Ktedonobacterales bacterium | reverse complement strand
GCTGACCAAGCGGACGCTGCGCTACTACGAGGAGATCGGCTTGCTTGCGCCGCCGACGCGCACCGAGGGCGGCTACCGGCTCTATAGCGCGCAGGATGTGCAGCACCTGCTGCGCATCAAGCGCCTGCGCGATCTGTTGGGCTTCTCACTGGCTGAGATACGCGAGATCGCCGAACTCGAAGAGTATCGTGAGCAAGCAAAGGCCGCATGGGAACATACCACCGAGCCGCAATCGCGCCTGGATGCGCTGAACAGCGCCGAAGAGGTGACGCGTCGCCACTTGCACATGGTGGAAGAGAAGCTGGCCGGACTGGAAGAGATGCGCCACGCCCTGGGCGAGCGGCTGGGACACTATGAACACACCCGCGCCGACCTGCACGCGCAGATCGCCAGTGCCAACGACGACAAACCGGTGCACTAGTCAGACGGGGCCGGCGGCTCAAGCCGCGCCTCTGGGTGTCTTGCGCCATCGCAAAGGCCCCCTGCGCGGGTTGGAGATTGAGTAAGAGGCCGATCTGCCCATTGCCTTTCGCGCCAGAATTTGATATACTCTCCTGGTACTCTGGCAGCGTGCGCCTGTCAATGTGAGCCACAGCGCCGTGCCAGAGGCGCCACCTGCGCCACCAGACACGACACGAAATGCGAGCCGGGATCGGCCCAGATACCCCATATTCAGGAGGAACAACCGCACTATGCCGAATATCCGCTCGGCCAAGAAGCGCATGCGTAGCGAAAAGAAACGCTACGAGCGCAACCATGCAATCAAATCCACCGTCCGCACCTATGTGACGAAGGCGCGCAACGCCATCGCCGCCGACGCCACCCTCCCTGAGACCGAGGTGGCGATCCGTGAGGCGATCAGCAATCTTGATCGCGCCGTCACGAAAGGTGTGCTGCATCGCAACAATGCCGCCCGCCGCAAGTCGCGCCTGATGGCCCGTCTGCACAAGGCGCAGCAAGCCTAGCAGCCGCCTCGCGCGCCCACCACATCACATACCATCCCACCCCGTCTGCCCAGGAGAACGTATCCTGGGCGCTTGGTGTTATTCCATTGCCTATGAGGCGGATATTCCGCTATGCTCTCCAGCCCGCGTAGGCAAGCTCTCGTGGCCACCAGGCCCAGAGGCGCGGCTTCAGCAGAGACACGCGAGCGACAGCGAGAAGCGAACCAGGGCGAGCGGAGTGGCTCTGAGCTAGAGGCCGCTGGCCGTAGCGAACAGAAAGCAAGATCATGCAGCAGGTCGGCTTACTGGAATCGGTGCAGATAGGGACGCCGCACCGCTATGCGTCTGATGTACATGGCGCCATAGGCCACCCCTGGCATACCTCATTTGTGCGCGTCCCCAGCGATGAGCCGCGCTGGCTCTTCACCACACATCTCGAAGGCAACCAGCAGGCCGACAGGAAGAATCACGGCAGCCTCGACCAGGCTGTTCTGCTCTACGCCGCTGCGCACTATCCCATCTGGCGCACACAACTGGGGCGCGGGGAGATCGGGCCAGGTGGCTTCGGCGAAAACTTCACCGTCAGTGGCCAGACCGAGATGGAGGTCTGCGTCGGCGACACCTATGCTATCGCCGCCAGTGACAGCAGTGACGGCACAGACAACGATCAGCCCGCGCAGGTGCAGGTGACGGGGCCACGCTATCCCTGCTGGAAGATCGAGCGACGCTGGCAGACACCGGGACTGACGGCGTGCGTGGCGAAGACAGGCCGCACGGGCTGGTATTGTCGTGTGCTGCGTGAGGGCAGAGTCATACCAGGAGCGCCGCTGTTGCTGGTTGCGCGTCCCTATCCTCACCTCAGCGTCGCGCTGGTCAACGCATTTGCCCACCACACCAATCCCGCCAGCGATCTCGCCACCGCGCAGGCCATTCTCGATTGCGAACTGATCAATGACTGGTGGCAGGCGATGGCGCAACGGCGGCTACGCGGCCAGGAATAACCCTCAGAATACTCCAGTTCCCCTTGCCAAACGGCACATTGCTTGCGAATACGCTACCTCGGATGGACCTCGCGCGCCTTATAATGTAGAGCAGCTACTGTACAGCAGGGGCATTGCCTGTTGTACATATTCGGCCCCTATCCAGCCATATCCGCGCCCACGACGCAGGCCCAGCCCAGAAAGGAGCCTTTGCGCTATGTCACGTACCAGGTTGTATCTGATCGGCGGCTCTGTCGCCGTTGTATTGCTGCTGGCGCTGGCATACGCCGTCCTCGCCACCATCTTTGGCTGGTGGACGATCACGGTGGATGTCGTTCTCTGTATCACTGCGCTGGTCAGCTTGCTCATGCTGGCGGCGCTCACGTATGCCGTCTTCTCGCTGACGCGCACGGTGCTGAAGATTCGCGCCGAAATTCTGCCCGTGCTGGAGTCGCTCAAAGACACCACCAGCACAGTGCGCGAGACAGCGCGGGTCGCCAGCGTCTTTGGCGTGGACCCGGCGGTGCGAACGGCAAGCGCCGTAATGGGCGCAGGCGAGATCGCCTCGGTGGTCTTCGGGCGCGGCCATGTGCGCAGCCGCTCCGAGAAACGCCAGCGGCGGCGGCAGGAACTCGAGCGTGATTTGGCAAGGAGCGAACTCAATGGTCACAACGGTGTCAGCACTCTCAATGGCGCCAACGGTCATCGCTAGCGGCTCCATCGAGCCAAGCTGGCTGCATGTGATGGGCGAGATCGCCGGGACGCTGCTGCTGATCGAGCTGGGCTTCGTGCTGCTGATCGTCGCCTTGTTGATGGCGGGGCTGGCCGTCGCCGCATGGTGGGTACACCGCCATGTCATTCCGGTGATCGGACGCTACACTCCCCAGGCGCAACACTATATGGGGATCGCCGAGCGCAGTGGCGACCGCATCGTCGGCGGCCTTGCCGAGTTCCACGGACGCCGTCAGCAGGTCGAAACCGCCCTGCGCGTGCTCTTCTTTGGCCCGGCAGAGAGCAGGCGTGTACGGCGTGAAGATGAGTTGATGGTCGCCGAGGGATATGATCGCGGCGAACTGGCCCCAATCGGCCAGAACGCGTTGGATGGCTTCGCGCCTGGCGAACTGCCGGTTGAACCGGCGCGACGAGTCGCCCCGGCGACCGCGCCTCTACGACCGCCACGCACGCATCCGATACAACCGCTTCAGGCGTCTCAGGGCGATCAAAGCGACGAATCAGGCGTTGGCAGCGGGCTACTCTAACAGGCGGCGACGACGCAGCGCAGCGATACGGCGGTGATACGAGCGGACATGCGGACGTGACACAGAAGCCACCCATCCAGACACCGGCAGGCGCCGAAGCTGATGGCATGACTGATGCGCCACTGATGGCGCTGTTGATCATGATGCGAAGGGCGGCGTAGTGAGACGCGGCGGCAATAGTACACGCACGGGCCTGGGTGAGCGGCTGGCAAAGTCCATCACGTATCTGCGGCGTTTTGGCGCGCTGCGGCGCAATGCGCGTCTCTACCTGATCTCGAATACGATCCAGGCCGTCACGGCGGGCGCCATCGCCGTGCTGTATACGCTGTTCCTCTCGGCGCTGGGCTACAACGACACCTTCATTGGTGTGGCGCTATTTGTTGGCGCGGTGGGTGGCGGGCTGGGCATCCTGCCCGCGAATATGCTGGTGAAACGCTATGGCTGGCGCGCGATGCTGCTCTTGTCCGATCTGATTGGCGGCGTGGCCATCGCGATCCAGCTACTCATTCCCACGCCCGTCGTCACGCTGATTACGATGCTGGGTGTCGGCGCGTCGGTCGCCATCTTCCTGGTGCTGAATACGCCGTTCCTCACCGCCAATAGCGCGCCGCAGGACCGCACGGCGCTCTTTGCGCTGACCAACGCGCTTGGCTTTCTTGGGGCCGTCACGGGAACACTGCTGGGCGGCTTCCTGCCTGTCTGGCTGGCGACGCCTGCCATCGCCCACTCCGCGCCGCTGCTGGCGCTGCAACCGCTGCTCGTCCACAACTCCCAGGCGCAAAACTACCAGCTTGCGCTGCTGATCAGTGGCGTCATCGCGGTTCCCTCGATCTGGCCAGCCTGGCTGCTGCGCGATGCGGAGTCTGATGCGCCACCCAGCGCAGCGGCGCTCACCGACGCCTCAGTCTCCACCATCCCCTGGCGCGAACGGCTGGCGCAGTGGCGCGCAACGGCGGTGCGCGTGGGGCGCGGCGTCATCGGACGTTTCTCCGCAAGCCAGGTGTTGGTAGGCTTCGGCGCTGGTCTCTTCTTCCCCTATCTCAGTCTCTACTTTGTGAAAGAGCTACACGCCACCACGGCGTATTACGGCGCGTTCAGTGCGGCGCTCACCGTGCTGCTGGCGGTCTCGTCGCTGGCATCGGCTCCGCTGGCGGATCGCTTTGGCAGGGCGCGTGTCTCGGTGGTGGCGCAGGTGGCCTCACTGCCCTTCATGATAGTCTGTGGCGCCGTGCCAATCCTGCTGGTCGTCTCGGTGGTCTACCTCGCGCGCTCACTGCTGATGAACATCACCGGCGCCCCGCTGCAAGCCTTGCTGATGGACGCCGTGCCGCATGAAGAGCGCATCGTGGCGAGCAACGTCTACAATGTCAGCTGGCAAGGAGCCTGGGCGGTTGGCGCGGGCATCGGTGGTGGGCTAATCTCGCTGGGCGGCTATGCGCTCCCATTCTACCTCGCCGCCATCTGCTACAGCGTCAGCGCCGCACTGCTAGCCTACTGGTTCTGGCGACACTAACGATTATGTGAGCCAACGTATGCCATTGAACTGTCGTGATCGGATACTGACCCTGATGTCGTGGATGATTACCCGTGGCCTTCAGGCCACGAACCACCGCCTGCGATCCACTGCCCGCTTGCGTTGTCAAACACTCTCGAGGCTGAGCGCCGTCACCAACAAATCACAACGCTCCCCTTCTGGTCAGCGCTGATGCGCGTCACAGGAGGAGAGCGTTGTGTCGCTGATCGCTTCTGGTGGTGAATGCCAGTCTAGAGGCCGACATCCACCGCCAGAGGTGAGCAGGTTAGCGGTTCAATACAATCACTCTGTGCGCAGACCGTAGATAAACGTATCCCAGCCGCCTGACCCAGCGGTCGCGCCGCCGTACTCACCGCCGCACCAGATTAGGTTGCGTGAGGTGAGGTTGGTGTCGAGCGAGCAGGCGGAATAATCGCCCCAGCGGCCAGTAGTGTTCGTGCTCGAGCCGTTGATGACGAACTGCGACTGACCACCATCACCCATGGCGCCTGGGGCGTCAGAAGCGCGGCGGCCCGTGTCCACGATGCTCGCATAGGCTGTGGACGAGGAGTAGTTGTACACCAGCACGATGTCGTCTTCCGAGGAAGCCTGGATCGACGGCATGTAGGCGTCGGCGCCGTTGCCATAGGCAAAGATGTTGGCCTGGCGCACGATGGTGTTTGCAATCTGCTGCGCGCCCGGATTCGACGGGTTGAGCGCGCTCAGTTGCGGCTGAATCTCGGCCCAGTAGACGCCGTCCTGCGTGCCGGAAACGGCGGTCGCCATGGCGAAGTACAGATTGCCACCCTTGTACTCGATCTGCTTCGTGCCAATGCCCGGATAGATGCTGTTGGCAGCGCCCGGCTGGCTGGCGTTGACCGGATCGGTGTAGCCGATGGGCAGCGCGTTGATCACACACGACAAGGTCGGCGATGTGCCGGTGACCAGGCCGCGAGTGTTGGTGAAGGCGCAGGTCGTCAGGCCAGTGTCATTGCTGGCGCCGAAACCTGCGTCGGTGGCGATCAGGAACTCAGCGTCCGCCGTCACATCCTGGTCCACCGAACTGAGGCGATAGGCCGGACCATTGTGCGGCGACGGAATCTGCGTCCAGAAGTAGCCACCAACGCTGGAGCCATTGTAGAGGTTGGTCTTGTTGAGGCCGAAGACTGCGTTGCCCTGGAACCCATTGCTCGTGTTGTCAAAGGCGACACAGTCGAGCCACAGACCCCAGTAGTCGCCACCCAGCGTTGGGTAGTCGCACCAGTTGCCGCCCGGGCCAAGATTCGCGTTGGCATCGAGCTTGTAGAGGTAGTA
>JBDTAI010000432.1:0-5793 GCA_039924685.1 Ktedonobacterales bacterium | reverse complement strand
CACAATCTCCGATGCAGGCACAGAGCGGGCTGATGTCGGATGGGGTAGCGAACGTGTGGAGGATGATGAGGTGGGTGGCAACGTGGAGGGCGGCCTAGGCGGTGAATCCGCGCGCGAACTGGCGGTGGCGCCGTTGGCAAGCGAGACGAGACGTGGCCCGGTCTTTCCCGCACCATTGCTGGCGCCGCTTCTGCCATTCCCGTCAGAGCGAGGCGGCTGTGCGGCGCGAGGCTTGCCAGAATTAGAAGGGCGGCGGCCCTGGATACGGTTCGCGCGGCGGCGCTGCGTAGCGTTCGGCATACTCACCTAGAATCGGGATGCCCAGATAGTGGCCGTTCCATGCGGCAACCATCGGCCAAATCCAGAGGCCAATCACGCCGAGATACCCCAGGATGACGAGCGGCTGAAAGACGTGCGCAACCCAGGGCTGATGCGCGGCGGTGGCGATATCGCCAACAATCTGGTAGGCGATATAGAGCACGACGCTTACAATCGTCAACATGCCCGTCCACAGGATAGATTGTACCGCATGGAAGCGCACATAGCGATTGTGGCGCTCGTTGAAATACACAATCAGGCCAGAGACCCACCAGAAGAGGTAGCTCAACCCCGCCGCCGTGTTCGCTCCATTCAGGGAGCTTGTTCCCCACGACGTGGCGGCCTCCCACCCCACATGCGTATAGCGCGCATCGGCGGCCTGTGGCGCTGCCTCCGGGTTAGGCGCCTCCGCCTTGTGGTGCGGAGCCGGACCAGCGTTGGCAAGCGACACATATGGCGCCTGTGGTGGTTGTGACGCGGGCTGCACGGCGTTTCTGGGCGCGCCGTTGGTTGCTCCGACGTTGTCTGCAGTGCTGGCGTCGTCGTGGAAGTCGGGTGGGTCAGCGTAGGTGGGCGCATCATGTGCGGCGGATGCGTTCATGGGCGTGGCAACAGGGGCAGGGACAGGGGCGACAACTGGCACGACAACTGGCTGTGCGCCGGTCCCATTCAAGACCGAAGACGTTTGCGATGTTTGCGATGTTTGCGGTGACAGGTTACGATTGACCTGCGTTGGTCGCTCGTCAGGTATTGCCTCATCTTCGATCACGTGTTGGTTGAATTGCTCGTCCACCTGCTCACGCTCGCGCGCCATAGGTTCCTCCCGGCGTCAGTTCTGGCTTCAGTCACGACTACATTCGACTTCATTCCCCGGCGTTACGCACGTCTCGCCTGTCGCCTATCGCGTCTCGCCTGTTCTGGCCGCCAAATCCATAGACGTTCATCATCCCTGTCGCGCCACGCCGCCGGAGGATGTGCTAGCATCGCCTAGCCGCCAACGTAGCGCAAATACTCATCTGTCAGGGCACTGAACTGCTTGTGTGGGCCACTCCCGCCAAACTTTTGCCGCAGTGATGTCACCTGTTCCTCTACATCGGCGGCCTCAGCCACCTCGAGGTCCTCGGTGATGATGTTATTGAAGATCGGTGGGTGGATGCCAGGGATGGCGTCGCGGCGCATGCTGTTGACGGTCAGCTTGTGCAGGCGGCTGGTCGGACGGAAGCGAGAGACAACGATGCCCAGGCCGAATATCTCGTGCTGGGCGCGCAGGGCGAAGTCGGCCATGCGGTCAAGCACCAGCGGCACACCAAGCGTCGAGAGGATGTCTGGCACGACGGGAATCAGGAAGTAGCGGCTGATGGCGATGCCGTTGAGGGTGATGATGCCCAGGTTAGGCGGGCAGTCAATCAGCACATGGTCATACTGCGGAAGCATGTCGCGCACCGCCTCACGCAGCGCATAGACCGTCGGGCCGCGATAGGTGTCAAGGTCAGAGATTTTCGTGATCTTGTCCTGGATGCGGTGCAGGCGGATGCTCGAGGGCAGCAGGTCTAGGCCGGGGATGCCGCCGCCAACATTCGAGACGCGCGTGATGATCGCCTCCTGCGTCTTGAAGAGATGCGTGCCATCCAGTTGATCCTTGAACAACTGATAGAGCGTCTGGCCTCCCTGGTCGCGCTCACGCCAGCGCCGCTCGGTGACGAGCGCAATGGTGGCGTTGGTCTGTGGGTCAAGGTCAATGACAAGCACACGCTTGGCATGTTCGCCTGCGAGATAGTGCGCCAGAGCAAGAGTCAGTGTGGTCTTGCCCACTCCACCTTTGAGATTGATGATGCTGGTGACGACAGCCATCCGCCGGACCTCCCCCACTCCCGTTGTTCGTCGTGCTGCGCCACTACGGCGCTTCTGCAGAATGTTCTTCTGTGTATGTAACGCGCAGATGACACCGATGTATGGATCAGTTCCCAGATACGCCATTGTATAGTACGCGACTTCCTCGCCGCTGTCCACTTCGCCGGATAAAAGTTATCGTTGGGCGGTCGGCAAGTGCGTGAGTGACGGCAGCGGATGAGCGCCGCGCGCAGGTCGGCGGGTATCGTCAACGGCTTCGAGCAGCCGCCCCAATTCAATCAGGCTATCGAGGTTGTTGGCAGGCAAGAAGTCGTCTATGAAAGGCAGCGCGGCGCGCATCCCAGCCGTCACTGGGCGATAGTCGTCCTGCCCCAGCAGTGGATTGAGCCAGATCAACCGGTGGCAGTTGCGTTGCAGGCGCTCCATCTCCTGCGCAAGGATGTGCGTGTCACCGCGATCCCACCCGTCGCTGATGATCAGCACGACGGCGCCACGCCCCAACACCCGTCGCGCCCAGCGATAGTTGAAGGTGCGCAGCGAATCGCCGATGCGTGTGCCGCCGGACCAGTCCTGCACAGAGCGCGTGACATCGTAGATTGCCTGATCCACATCGCGGCGAGCAAGCTGGCGGGTGATGCAGGTCAACCGTGTGCCAAACACAAAAGTTTCGACGTTCTCAAGCCCATTTGAGACGGTATGGGTGAATTGCAGCAGCAGCCGCGAATAGAGGCTCATCGAGCCGCTGATGTCGCAAATGATCACCAACGGGCGTGGCTTCTGGCGGCGTTCGCGGCGGGCCAACACCAGCGGTTCGCCATCCGAGCGCAGGCTGCGACGGAGCGTGCGGCGCAGGTCTAGCTGGGGACCATGACGGGCTGGCCGCAGGCGTCGTGTCTGGCGCATGCCCAGCCGCCAGCGCAGCTTCGCCATCAACTCCTTCGCCGCCATCAGTTCGTCCCAGCTAAAGTTCTCGAAGTCTTTGCGGCGCAGCGCCTCCTCCGCGCTATAGGTTCCCATGCGCTCGCCAGCCTCATCATCGGGCTGGCGGATTTTGCGGCGGGCATCGCGCAGACGCGAGGCGGGGTGGCGCAGGTTGGCGTTGGGCTGCGTCGTCAGGCGCGTCTGTTGCTGATTAGCGTCGAGCTGGCGATGGGCAGGCAGCGCGAGCGTGCGGCGTGGGCGGCCCTTCGGGTCTTCGGGCGCAGCCATTCCATTGTGGGCATTGGGCGCGCGCCAGAAGTAGGCAAACGCCTGATCGAAGATCGGCTCCTGCTCGTGCTTCGAGACCAGGCTGACCTTCAGGAACAGATAGAACTCGGCGCGGTCGCCAACATTCACGAGCGGCAGGCTCTCGGCCACCTCAACCACGCGTCCCGGCCCGACATCCAGCCCTAGTTCCCACAGTAGCCGCGTGAAGTCAATCACCCGCGCCAGCAGCAGGTCGCCATGCGCCAAATCCTCCGATGAGAGGGCGAACTGGTTGGGAGTAGTGGGTGTAGGAAATGGATCAGACATGGGAATCGCCTTGCCGTTGATGAAGTTTCTGAAGTCGCCGTGTTGGGGCTTGTTGAAATTATCCCTCATGGAGAGCATCTAGAACAACCCAGCGCAAGTCACAAGGGCAAACAGAAATGGCGCAGCGGACGACCAGTGACTGAAGCTGCGCCTTAGCGCCAGCGGCGACGGAGCTTGCCTACGCAGCCTGGAGACGAGTCGCGTGGACGAACGAAGGACCAACGGGCGCTTGCGCACAGGCGTCATAGCATGTTATACTAGGCGTTGGCATTTCTGCTGAGGAGGACTATTATGTCGGTAGCGCCACTTGTTCGGGCCGTCGAAGAGGCGAATCTTCGCCAGGACGCGCCTAGGCTTCAGTCCGGTGACACCGTGCGCGTGCATGTGAAGGTGGTTGAAGGCAACCGCGAGCGCATTCAGGTGTTTGAGGGCATTGTCATTCGTCTGCGTGGTGACGGTGTACGCCACGCCTTCACTGTGCGCCGCATCGCGCATAACGTCGGCGTGGAGCGCAGTTTCCTGATCCACTCGCCGCGCATTGATAAAATCGAGGTTGTGCGCCATAACGTCGTGCGGCGCAAAAATCTCTACTACATGCGTGGCCTGCGCGGTAAAGCGGCGCGCCTCAAGGAGCGCCGCGACTAGGCTGTTTGGGGCTATTCAGCAGTCTGGGCGCGCAATCGCTTCGAGTGGCGCATGCGAGCCGACGAGCATATGCGGAGGTATCTGGCGAACACGAACAACGCCAGCGCGCCTCCGCTTTTCCTGTATGGGTGTTTGTACGTATGTTTGCATATCTTTGCCATTCTGCTTTGATATATGTTGAAGGAGTGGCGCATGGCGAACCGGCAACGCACGATGCCAACGTACCTCATCTCCACTGGAACGGCTGATATTACTCCCTGTGTTCTCAGCCAGCCATCCCTGCTGCTGGCCAATGATTTGCCCCCAGCCGTGCGCCTCTGCGGGCTGGATGAGGTCGGGCGGGGCGCGCTGGCGGGTCCGCTGGTGGCGGCGGCAGTGATCCTTCCGGACGACATCGGCGCGCTGCTGGGGCCGCTAGCCCGCTTCTTGCGTGACTCCAAGACGGTGCCTGCGCCGCGCCGAACTGAGATCGCGGCGAAACTGCACGAGCTTGCGCTGGCGGTCGAGGTTGTCGTGATCGCGGTGGAGGAAATCAACACACGCGGCATCGGCTGGGCCAACCGCGAAGCCTTCCGCCAGTTGATCGCCGCGATCACTGCCGATGAGTATGTGGTGGATGGCAAACTCAAGCCGTCTGCGCCGCCTGAACGCGCCGCGCTGGTACGTTGCCAGGTGAAAGCCGACGCCACCGTGCCTGCTGTCGCCGCCGCCTCGCTCGTCGCCAAAGTCCACCGCGATGCGCTGATGATCGCGCTGGCCGAGACGCATCCTCACTTCGGCTGGCAGAGCAACGTCGGCTATGGCTCCGCCGCCCACCTCGCCGCGCTGCGCACGCACGGGCCAACCCCCGAACACCGCACGCTTTTCGTCACCACTGCGCTCTCTGGTGGCCAGCGCGCCCGCAATGCCAGGAAGAAGGCAGTACAAGCGCCGCTGCTCACAGGTGAAGTGGAGTGGTGATGTGGTGGCACATCAAGAGATGGCGCTGCTTGCAGAACGAAACGTACAAGCAGGATGTTTCGTTGGCAAGGCGCTACAAAGAGGATGGTACGGGCCGTAGATCGTGACGAGTGGCCATTCATCTCCAGCCCAGAAACGTTGGCCTTTGGCCCTCGCAAGCTGTATGGCTAGTACACCACACCAACGGTCGCGGCTGAGGCGACATTGACCAGTTCGGTGCGCAGGCCACCTGCATAATAGCGCACAAGCGCATGAGGACCGAAACGATCCAGCGGCGACCAGTCGAAGAGATAGGTGGGGCGCTGTGCCTGTGCCATCTGGGCAGGCTCGATGCGTGGATTCCAATCGATCAACAGCGCAAAGCGGGCGCCGTGAGCGGCGCGGATCGCCAGCCCTACGGCGTCGGCGGACGTCAGTTGACGCGGCTCGTCTAGCTGCTCCTCGTCGTTGGCGCCGTCGGCGTTGTTGGTGGGTTCAGCAGCGGCGCTAGGCGGCGCGATCAGG
>JBDTAI010000431.1:0-5209 GCA_039924685.1 Ktedonobacterales bacterium | reverse complement strand
ACGTAGAGCGCTTCTATCGCCCCCTTTTGGCCGCGAAGTCCGGATCGCCCCGTTCGCCAAACCAGGTTTCTTGCTGCCGCCAGCGTAACCCTTCGGTCAACAAGACCTCGTTGACGCGGCTGCGCTTCATGGCAATGCCTTTCTGCTCGCTCAGGTAGGCAACGAGCCGGTCCAGCGTCCACGACTGAAAGGGAAGGTCCAGCGTC
Organism: Ktedonobacterales bacterium; assembly: GCA_039924685.1. Classification (GTDB taxonomy): domain Bacteria; phylum Chloroflexota; class Ktedonobacteria; order Ktedonobacterales; family JADMIN01; genus JBDTAI01. The sequence goes on along the minus strand of JBDTAI010000431.1, from coordinate 5,003 downwards.
TGCGGATCGGTCAGCGCCGTCGCCACGATCACGCCCACCTGTTCCCGCGTGTAGGTCGCCGGGCGACCACTGCGGGGATGGTCTTCCAACCCGGCGAGTCCACGCGCCTGAAACCGTTTGAGCCACAAATAGACCGTGTTACGCGCCAGCCCCAGATGGACCGCAATCTGCTCGACGGTCTCGCCTGCCAGCGCCGCCTGCGTGACCCGCGCCCGCTCCACCGCCCGCGCGGGCGCCGTCCGCGACCGGGCCAACCGCGCCACCGTCTGTCGCTCCTCCTCGCTCGTCTCCCGTATCTGCACCGGCTTGCCCATGCAACACCTCCTCATGTGAGTTGCTTCACTGTATCACAAACTTGGTGGATGCACCGCTAAGTGGAAATGTCGCCGCCATCCTGGTGACGCAATAAGGGTGGACCTCTCTCCCTGCCTCTCACGCCTGCTCCGCTCCCTCTGGGTCGCTTCTCGCTGCGCTCGCGCACGCGTCCCCGGCGCGGGGAGAGGAGCCAGAAGACATTATCCCTGACGCGCTTGTGCGATCCACTGCTGTGCGAAGTCTACCGCTGGGCGCTGGCGAAAGAGCCGCGCTTGGGCCGCGCCGACGTTGCCAACCTGAAGATCGGCGGAGTTGGCCCGACGCTCATAGTCGGCGCCGATCTGCGGGAAAGGCTCGTCGTCGAGTTCGATGTCTTGATAGACATGCCAGATGCGTTGGCCCTGCTCGTCGAGGATTGGCGCTCCACCCATTGTGCGAACGGCGCCAGGTGCGCGATACTCCGCCAGATGGAATGAGGTGTTGTTGCCATAGCCGATGCCCAGCAGCAACACCCAACCATCGAGTTCGTAGAGTCGCGCCAGTGGTGATTTTTCGCCCAGGCCATCATCATAGCTGTGGTTGGCAGTGACCGTGTTGGCGTTCGGCCCAATCGCGGTGAAGGAGACGTTGGGATGGCGGCTGCGTTGCGCCCCTGGCCAGGCGCGCGCGGTCTCAGCGATGGCGCCCATCTGGCGTGTCGGAGTGATCTGTGGCTCGAAAGCGGGCATCATCGCACGGATGAGCGGAACCCACGCGGCGGGAACCGGCGGATGCTGCCAGTTGGCGGGATCACTGTAGTCACCGGAATGGGTGGGGACGACCAGTGTCCCCTCCGGTGTCAGCGCATCAAGCAACGCCTGCACGATGGCGACTGGCCCGCCGCACACCCAGCCTAGCGCGCTTTGTGACGAGTGAACCAGCAGCGTCATCCCCGGCGCCACCCCCAGCGCCCGCAACTCCGCCGTCAGACTGTCGCGTGTGTTGGGCGCCGATGTCGTAGCTTCGGCATGCGCAATGGCCCGCGCCTCACCCGCGACCGCCAGATCATACGCCATCAGGGATGCGCTGGTTTTGGATGCGCTGGTTTTGTTCGTCTCACTCGTCTCACCTGCATTGGCGCTCATAGCTAACCGCCTTCCCGTTCAGCGATCACGCAACGTGAATCGCGCCGAGCGCAGCGATGGCGAGTCACCCACGCCCAGGGCGATATGTTCTTTGGCATCGTGATCAGGTCATGTCCATATTGCCCTGGATGAGCAGTCGAGATGATAGGCAGTGGCAGACAGTTCGTGGCCCTGATGCCGTCTCACAACGTGATCAGGTACGACGTATTTCGCCCGCCGTGATTACCCGTGGCCTTCAGAGCACAAACCATCCCTTGTGATCCGGTCCCGATGTAGCCGCCCGCTGCCCCACCATCCCGCCGCGATCCCATTCCCTTCACAACCGCCGCATGTCGTATAATACAGCGTAAATGCCCACTCACCATCAAACGTAGAGTATAGCTCATCACATAGTGCGCAGTGTATGCGCAACGAAGGAGCCGACGATGGCTGATCGAGACCCTGTGATTGTCAGCGCCACCCGCACCCCCACTGGGCGCTTCCTGGGTGGCCTTGCCCCGCTCTCCGCAACCGACCTGGGCGCACTGATCATCAAGTCCGCAGTGGAGCGCGCCAAACTGCCCACCGACCGCCTCGACAGGATTGACGAGGTGATCATGGGCAATGTGGTATCGGCAGGTGAGGGCCAGGCGCCAGCGCGTCAGGCGGCGCTGCGTGCCGGTCTGCCGGATAGCATCCCTGCCGTCACCGTCAACAAGGTCTGCGGATCGGGGTTGAAGGCGGTGATGCTGGCGGCGCAGGCCATCAAGGCAGGTGACGGCGATCTCTACGTTGCGGGCGGCATGGAGAGCATGAGCAATGCGCCCTATCTGCTGGCGCAGGCGCGCACCGGCTATCGCATGGGCAACGCCGAGATGATTGATTCCGTGGTGCATGACGGCCTCTGGTGCGCCTTCGAGAACGTGCATATGGGCGAGGAGGCCGAGATCGTCGCCGAGAAGTATGCTGTCAGCCGCAGCGAGCAGGACGAGTTCGCCTACCGCAGCCACATGAAGGCGCAGGAGGCCACCGAGGCGGGCCGTTTCCACGACGAACTGACACCAGTGGAGATCAAGGGCAAGAAGGGCGTGACGGTGATTGACCGCGACGAGCCAATCCGCGCCGACACCACACTGGATGCGCTTTCCGCGCTCAAGCCTGCCTTCCGCAAGCAGAACGGCACTGTGACGGCTGGCAACGCTCCGGGCCTCTCGGATGGCGCCTCGGCGACGGTGGTGACGAGCGAGCAGTTAGCTCACGAATGGGACCTGCCGATCCTCGCGCGCATCACGGGCTACGCCGCCGCCGCCATCACACCCAAGTATATCTTCGCCTGCCCGCCTCTCGCAGTGAACAAGTTGCTGAAGCGCACGGGCATGAAGATGAGTGACTTCGACGTGATCGAGGTCAACGAGGCGTTCGCAGCCCAGGCGCTGGCCAATGGAAAAGAGCTTGACTGGAACTGGAGCCGCGTCAACCCCAACGGCGGGGCGGTGGCGCTGGGCCATCCCATCGGCTCCAGCGGCTCGCGTGTGCTGACGACGCTGATCTACGAACTCCGGCGGCGCGGCGGTGGTCGCGGACTGGCGACGCTCTGCCTGGGTGGCGGCGGCGCGGTCGCCATGTCGGTTGAGGTGGTTGGATAGCGCATGCCTCTTGCGAGGGGAGTTAGATAGATGCTGGAACAGAAGCCTGCGACGAAGAAGGCCGCTGGTGGCGCCAATGGCAACGGCGGGAACGGCAAGAACGAACACGGCAAAAAGTCCGCTGCGACCCCGCCAGTAGCGGACACGCAGGCGCAGCAGGGAACACTCTACAACCCTGATGCGATTGAGCGTATCGCGCAGGAGCGCGCCGAGTGGGAGGCAACCACCGTTGCCAAATCCATCGAGCGCATGCCGGAGCGGCGCGAAGATGTCACCACTCAGTCGGGCATGCCGATTCAGCGGCTCTATACGCCGGAGGATGGCGCGCAGCTCGACTATGCGCGCGACCTGAACTTCCCCGGCGAGTTCCCCTATACACGCGGCGTGCAGGCGACGATGTATCGTGCCAAGCCGTGGACAATGCGCATGTTCGCGGGCTTTGGCACGGCAGAGGCGACCAACGAGCGGTTCAAGTATCTGCTGGCGCAGGGGCAGATGGGCCTCTCGGTGGCCTTCGATATGGCCACGCTCTATGGCTACGACCACGATCACCCGATGGCGCTGGGCGAGTTTGGCAAGTGCGGCGTCGCCGTCTCGTCGCTGGCGGATATGGAGATACTCTTCGCCGACATCCCGCTCGACAGGATCACCACCTCGATGACCATCAACAGCCCGGCGCCTGCGATCTGGGCGATGTATATCGCGGCGGCTGAGAAGCAGGGCGTGCCGATGGAGAAACTCGGAGGTACACTGCAAAACGACATCCTCAAAGAGTACATCGCGCAGAAGGAGTTTCTGTTCCCGCCAGAGCCATCCATGCGGCTCGTCACCGACACCATCGAGTTCGGCGCGCAGCACATGCCCCGCTGGAACACGATCTCGATCTCCGGCTACCACATCCGCGAGGCTGGGGCCACCGCCGTGCAGGAGCTAGCCTTCACACTCGCCGACGGCATCGCCTATGTGGAGGCGGCGCTGGAACGCGGGCTGGATATAGACGAGTTCGCGCCCCGGCTCTCATTCTTCTTCGACGTGCATAACGACTTCTTCGAGGAGGTCGCCAAGTTCCGCGCGGCGCGGCGCATCTGGGCGCACGAAATGCGCGACAGGTACGGCGCGAAAGACCCGCGCTCGTGGATGTTGCGTACCCATGCGCAGACGGCGGGCGTCTCGCTGACGGCGCAGCAGCCCGACATCAATGTGGCACGCGTGACGATCCAGGCGCTGGCAGCAGTGCTGGGTGGCACGAACTCGTTGCACACCAACTCGCTGGACGAGGCGCTGGCCCTGCCGACCGAGAAGGCGGCGCTGATCGCCCTGCGCACGCAGCAGATCATCGCCGCTGAGAGCGGCGTCACCAATACGATTGATCCACTGGCAGGCTCCTACTTTGTGGAGGCGCTGACCGACGAGACCGAGCGCCAGGCGCAGGCGTACATCGCACAGGTACGCGAGCTGGGCGGCGTGCTGGAGTGTATTCGCAACGGCTTCTTCCAGCGCGAGATCGCCGAGGCATCATACAGGTTCCAGCGTGAGGTAGAGGCCAACGAGCGCATCATTGTCGGCGTCAACGACTATGTGATGGAGAAGCATCTGAAAATCCCAACGCTCTATGTGGACCCCGCCGAAGAACGTATCCACCTTGAGCGGCTGGAGCGCGTGCGGCGTGAACGCGACAACCAGCGCGTCGGCGCGACGCTCGCGGCGCTGGAAGAGGCGGCGCATGGTACGGCTAACACGATGCCCGCCATCCTCGACTGCGCCCGCGCCTACTGCTCGCTCGGCGAGATCATGGGCATCTTCCGCACCGTCTTTGGCGAGTACACCGAGGCCGTGGTGTATTAGCGTCGATGCGGCAGGCGCAAGGCAGGCCGGCGGGTAAACCCGCGCCTACGGGCCGTTGGCCGCAAAGCCCGCCTGCGCGGGCTAGAAACGCTAG
>JBDTAI010000430.1:0-3454 GCA_039924685.1 Ktedonobacterales bacterium | reverse complement strand
GTGGATGGCGCTGCGCCACTGACCATGACGGCGCAACGCAAGCGGCAATATCCGATTGACTACGGCCTGGGTAGCAGCTTTGTAGAGGCGGTGGACGTGCCCGAACTTACCGAACTGGCGAAACGTCTGCTCGCCTATATGGGCGCCTCCGGCATGGTCGAGGTGGAGTTCAAGCAGGACCCACGCGACGGCGTCTACAAACTGCTCGACATCAATATCCGGCCCTGGGGATGGCATACGCTCTGTATCGCCTGTGGACTGGACCTCCCCTACATCCAGTATCGCCATCTGCTCGGCGAGGCGCCCGTCGCCATCACGCCACACTATGGCGTGCGCTGGCTGCGCATGGCGACAGATCTGCCAGCCGGTATCCAGGAGGTCCGGGCAGGCGTCTCTACTCCGTTGGGCTATCTGCGCTCGCTCGTGGGGCGCAACTCCTACTCCGTGCTGGACTGGCGCGACCCGCTACCGACACTTGGTGATATGGCGACGATGGTTGCGCGGGCAACACGTCACCGCCAGCGCAAACAGATCGACACGATATTCGATACAGAAACAGAGGAGGCTCTGGCATGAACAGCCTCCGGCGCCTGCTCGGCAATACCGGCATATCGCTGCTCGGCCAGATTGTCACCTGGGTCTCGACCCTAGCAGTGATCGCGGCATATGGGCGTTTCCTAGATAGCACACAGTACGGCGAACTCTATTTCGCCACCAGCTTCGTTGCATTGATCGGGTTTCCCGTCGAGTTTGGCTTCAATCAGCAGATTGTGCGCGACGTGGCGCAACAGCCGGAACATGCGCGACGCTACCCTGCCAACATTCTGATCCTCAAAGTGGTGTTGTGGGGCGCGCTCTATGGCACGGCGTTGCTGGTGAGCGTGCTGCTGGGCTTCAGCGCGGAGGAACGCCTGTTAATTGCGCTGGCGGGCGGCACACTGCTGATGAGTACGATTGGCAGCACCTTTGCTTCGATCCATACTGCTGTGCAGCGGCAGGTCTTCCCGGCGGTGGGGTTGATGATCGAGAAGGGGCTTGGCGCGCTGGTGGCGATCCTCTGGCTGCGCAACGGCGGGACCGTCGTGGAAGCAGCGCTTGCCCTGCTCATCGGTTCGTTCGCGGGCGCGCTCTGGCAGGCATTCTGGTTTCTCCGGCTGATTGGCCCCCACTGGATATTCGATCTCGACCTGCTGCGCACTCTCGTGCGTCAGAGTATTCCGTTTCTGGTCTATGGCGCGCTGGGCGTCATCTACTACCGGATAGACACGATGCTCCTGGAAGCCATGACCTCGACGGCGGTGGTTGGTGTTTACGGCGCGGCGTATCGGCTGTTCGATACGCTTGTCTTCCTGCCAAACATCGTGATCATGGCGGTGATGTATCCGCTGATGGCCAAGTTCTCTGTCAATCCCGACGCGCGGCTCAACCTCGCCATCGAGAAGTCGGTCAACTTCCTGCTGCTCTGTGGCATGCCGGTCATGGTAGGACTGATCGTGGCGGCGCCCAATATCATCGGCTTCCTGTATCATCGCAGTGACTACCTGGCCTCGACGCCGGTACTCCAGGCGCTGGCCCCCGGCCTGCTCCTTCTGTATCTCAACTCGGTCTGGACAACGGCGCTGATGAGTCTCAAACAGGAGAAGCAATTGCCGCTGATCGCCGGCGTGGCGCTCGTCTTCAACGTGGCATGCAACTTGCTGCTAATCCCGCGACTAGGCGCTGTAGGATCGGCGTTGGTGACCTCGCTCACCGAGTTGTTGTTGGGATGTCTGACGGTTTCACTGCTACCACGGCGCCTGCTGCCGCTGCAGAGCGTGATCACTGGCGCGAAGACGCTGGGCGCCAGCATAGCGATGGCTTTCGCAGTGATCACGCTCAACCACTTCCCGCTGCTAGTCATTCTGCCGGTGGCCGTCGTCATCTATGCGCTGGCGGCCACCGCGCTCGGAACAATTCCACGCGCTGATCTGCTGGCGCTCTCCACGGCGATTACGCAGCGGTCACGTCGTGACACTGCGGCTGGCGCAACTGGCGCGGTAGGCTCACCTGGATCGGCTGGTGTAACGGGTGCTGTTGTACAGGCGCAGGAAGCGTCGGAAACAGGGATTCTGACATTTCCCCGTCTGGCTGCTGGGGGGGGATACGCGGATCATCGTCGCAGCTATTCTCATGGCGCCTGGAAAGGGATTCCCGGCTCATTGGCCCATTCTGCGGCTCTGTCTGCGCGCTGGGTAGTGGTGAGTCGGCGCATGGAACACCTGTGGGCATCTGCGTTCACTGTCCGACGCCATGCTACGATGAAAACACCCGATCCGTCGCAATGGGGGCAAGTCAGGGGAGATGAATACCTCCCGCTTGAAAGACAGAGGGCTGCTGGCCTCGCTTCGGGAATGGGGGGAAATCGCGCAATGATGGGGAGAATACGCGAGGCGCTCGGGAGGCTGCGCGGTGCGTTACGCGGAGGTGCTGGTCAGGCGGTGGCTCGGGGGCGCATCATCTTCGCTGCGCTCATCAAATACACGACGAATTATATCGTCACCTACATACCCAGCTATACACTGCGCTATGTGTGGTATCACAGAATCCTCGGCTGGAATATCGAGCGACAGACCACCATCCTCATGGGGCAATACATCCAGATGACCGGCATCCGCACCAGTGGGCGGCGCGTCTCGATCGGCGCGGGGACGGTGATCAACCAGGGATGTCTGATCTACACTTCTGGCGGATTGCTAATCGGCGCGCATGTGAGCATCTCGCCAGGCGTCTCGCTAGTGACTGGCACGCATGACATCAACGATCCCACCTTTCCCAGCGACTACCAGCCGATCATCATTGATGATTACGCCTGGATTGGGACACGAGCGGTCATTCTGCGCGGCGTGACGATTGGCCAGGGCGCAGTAGTCATGGCAGGGGCAGTGGTCACGCACGACGTGGCGCCCTATACCGTAGTGGGTGGTGTGCCCGCGAAACCGATCCAGGAGCGCAAATTGCATACGCTGACGTATGAACTGATGGTGCGCCCGCTGTTCGAGTGAACTGGCAAAGCAATAATACGAATCTCACAAGAAACGAAGACCGCTTGCACTATGAGATGATGTGCAAGCGGTCTTCTGCGTCTGGTTGCATCTCACAGATCACATACATCTCTCTGTCTGGCTAGTGGCTCCGCAAAAGATGATGCTGCGCCGCATATATGCACGTCCATAGGCACTACATCCAGTCGGCTCGCTTATCCATCGTCCCCACATTCGTCCATCTCCCAGCATCCGATCCGACCGACACCGGGCGCCACAACCACGCTTGCACGCACTGAAAGCGTATTTCCCTGTCCTCAGCGCCTATCAATGATTCTATCTATTTAGCCTTCAATACAATAATTGTGTGCGCGGATACCTTGACATATTGCTGCATATGTGTAATTATCACAAGTACAACAGAAAATCGTTCT
>JBDTAI010000429.1:0-4051 GCA_039924685.1 Ktedonobacterales bacterium | reverse complement strand
AGTCGCACTTGATCTCGTCGCTACAGGGTGCAACGGCGCTGCTGGTGATTGCAGAGGGTGAGGGTATGGTGCAGGCAGGTGATCATACGCAGGCGCTGCTGCTCAACGACGCGCTACCTTGGGACGTGGAATAGACCTCTTGCCTAGCCTCTCCCCTGTGAGGGGAGAGGAGCCAGAACATGGCGTACCATCTGCCGCATCTCCGCTCCTTGCAGGAGCGGAGACTGGGGTGAGGTCACGCTTGCTAGCGCGCTCGCCCCACGACGGTGATGATACCATTCGACGCCAGTTCGCCTGCGATCCGCAGCACCATCAGTTCGCGCTCACCCACGCGCTGGCTGATGTCCCAGAGCGAGGCGTGGCCATCCACCGCCGTCAACACCTTCCACTGATCGCGGGTGATCTGAATGCCTGGGCCAGCCAGATCGACCTCAGCGAAGTCTACCACGGCCTCCGGCGCGAGCGGCGCCACCTGATGGGGATGGCTCTCGTTGCGCGCCTGACGCTGCGCCTGTGTCACCAGCGGACCAATCGGCAACGGCAACGCCACCCGGTCCTGGGGAATCATCACGCCATCCTCGAAGAGAAAGTCGCCATCCGGCCAGGTGAGCAGCACTACCAGCAGCGTTACCGCATCATCAACCAGCCAGGCGCGCAGTTGCTCCTGCGTAAGCACGCGGGCGTTAATCAGCGCGCGCACCGCCTGCACATCTGGCACGACATCGGCGCTGGCAAGCGACGCCCCAGTGGCCATCTCGAATTGATCGGGCGCGATCAGGCCCGCGCGCGCGAATTGCTGGGCCAGCGTGAGTGTCACGCCAATGCGCTCTGCCAACAACCATTGCCCGCCGGAGAAGTAGATAGCGGCCTGGCGTGGTCCCCGTTCGAGGAAGAGCCGCCCGGTGCGCTGGCCACTCTCGATCACGCGTAAGACATCAGGCAACGCAAACTGTCGTAAGTTCCCCGCCAGCGGCATCGTATCCCCCTTTCGTTGACCACAGCCTGGCCGCAGTGGATGCGCATGCAGCGCGCGACCCTGCACCGCCAGTATACACCACACCGTTCTCCACACCGTTCTCCACGGCCCCAGCAACGCCCATGAGGAAAGGCCGACGCTGGTGAAACGGTTCGCTGCATCCCTGTCAGCGCGTATAACCACAAAGCGCGGCTGCCCGTAAACTGATAGACAGGAGATACTACTTTGCGTCTGCTGCCACCGCGTGACGGGCAAGCGGCGGGCAAGCGGCGGGCAGGTGATTGGCTGGGTGAATGGCCCGTTGATTGCAAGAGAGATACGCAGCGTGATATAGTGCGCCCAATCGTCCCGTATGGCATGCAACTGTTTGCCACGGTATGTTGCCGTATGTCAGGTATACCACACAGGACCAGGCGCTGTGCCACTCAAGCCACGGGCGCAGAGAAACAGATTAAGCGAATATGGGGTACTGAAGAGATGCAGCAAATGCAGGAGAAGGAGAGCAGCATGTCGCTGCGCCTCAGCGCCGCCGCCAAAACCGACGTCGGCAAACAACGTGAACAGAACGAAGACGCCTGCTATACCCAGATAGTGGAGGATGAGCGCCGCGCCACTGGCCTCTTCATCGTCTCCGATGGCATGGGCGGCTATCATGCAGGTGAGATCGCCAGCCAGCTTGCCGTTGATACGATCCGCGACGAGCTTCAGTCGCTCTTCGGACCGGCCAGTACCCAGCCCACCGTGCGCCTCAACACCCGTCGTCGCAAGCGCGGCAAGGGCGAGCGGGAAGATCCTGCCAAGACACGCCCCCTGAGCGCCGAGGCCGAAGAGAACACTGAGGAGCAGGCCGAAGCGCGTGAGGCGCATCCCACTCAACTGCTCGGCGAGTCGCTGGTATTGGAGCACTACGCCGAGAAGCTGCGCGACGCCGTGGAGCATAGCAGCGGGGTGATCGTCAAGTATGGCAAGACGCATAGCGACGCGAAGGGGCTGGGCGCCACGCTGACCGCCGCGCTCGTCATTGATGGGCAGGCGTTCATCGCCAATGTGGGTGACAGCCGCACCTATCTGCTGCGCGACGGCAAGCTTGAGCGCATCACCCGCGATCACTCGCTGGTGGAGCGGCTGGTCGAGGCGGGCCAGATTGACCGCGAGGATGTCTACGATCACCCCAGCCGCAATCTGATCTACCGCTCGCTGGGCGCAGGACATGCCGAGGTGGATGTTGATATCTTCACCGAGCAACTGCAACCTGGCGATGCGCTGCTGCTCTGCTGCGATGGCCTGTGGGAGATGATACGCGACCCGGAGATTGAGAGCATCCTCAATGACACGCCGGACGGCGCCCAGGCCTGCGACAAGCTGATCGCGCTGGCCAACGAGAATGGCGGCGAGGATAACATTACCGCCGTGTTGGTACGCTGCATCGCCGGATAACTCTCTGGGGCTGACTAAAGGGGCATCCAGTGGATGCCCGCCGCCTCGGAACAAATGACTGACATTGCTGGGTAGATGACAAGCAGGAGCAGGAGCAGGAGCAGGCGAAGATGAGTCTTGCCCCCGGAACCACACTGGCGCGACGTTACCGTGTGATCAGGCCATTGGGCGAAGGCGGCATGGGCAGCGTCTATCTGGTTGACGACCTCAAACGCCCAGGCGCCGTCTGGGCGCTCAAAGAGTTGCTCGATGACGCCTCGATGTCGGCGGAGGATCGCGAGTGGGTAGAGCGCCGCTTCAACGACGAGATTACCCTGCTCAAAGACCTCAACCATATCAAGCACCCCGCGCACCCCGCCATACCCGCCTATGTTGACGACTTCCGCGATGGCGCGCGCCGCTACTTCGTGATGGAGTTCGTCCCCGGCGAGTCACTGGAGCAGCGCCTTGAACGCGCCCATGCGCCACTGGCGGAGCGCGATGTGCTCGGCTGGATGATCGGCGTCTGCGACACGCTCGCCTTCCTGCATGGGAAGCGCCCACCGATCATTGTGCGCGACCTCAAACCCGCCAACATTATGATCACGCCGACGAACGAGGTGCGACTGATTGACTTTGGCATCGCGCGCACCTATAAAGCGGGCAAAGTCACCAATACCGAGAACCTGGGGACAATGACCTACGCCTCGCCGGAGCATCACGGCCAGGGACAGACCGATGCGCGCTCCGACATCTATAGCCTGGGCGCGACGATGTATCATGTGCTGACCAATCACGAGCCGACGCCGATGGAGACGCCCGCCCCCGGCTCGTTGCGGCATTACCAGCCGAAATTGAGCCTGGCGGCCGAGCGGATCGTCATTCAGGCGATGCAACTGACGCCTGCCACGCGCTATCAGAGCGCGCAGGAGATGCGCGCCGCCCTGGAACGGGCGCTCGCCGCCCTGGAACGGGCGCTCGCCGCCCTGCCAGCGCCCAGCCGTGTGCCTGTTAAGTCTCCTGCCACATCCCCATCCGCTGCCACGTCTACCACCTCGTCGGCGCCAGCTACATCCGTCAGAAGCGCCAGCCGCGCGAAACCCGTGAAACCCTCGAAACCTGCTGCCCGCGCCCCTGTCGTCACCCGTCCGGCGGCGACGTTGCCCACGCCTGTTGCGATAGGTGTCGGCTCATCGCAGGGGAGCGTCTGCCCACGCTGCGGCTTTGTCAACCGGCGCAACGCCCGATTCTGCGCGCACGATGGGGCGCCGCTACGTCCGGGCGTGGTCGCGCCAAAGCCCAAAGTGGAGGCCGCGCCGATCACGCATGTGATCCCATCGCTGACCGCCAGCACTGCCGAATTGCACGCGCACCGCGCCAGCGAGGCGTTCTCCGGTGCGCGCTATATGCAGGCGATCCGCCAGTCAGAGGAGGCTATCGGACAGGGACACGCCACCTATGAGGTCTACCTGACGCTGGGCCGCGCGTATCGGCAGGTGGGGCGCGCGCGTGAAGCGGCTAACGCCTTCGAGCGCGCCGCGAAGCTCCGCCCGACAGGCGAGGCGCTGCTGCTGGCGGGGCAGGCATGGCAGGCGGCAGACGATACAATGCATGCCCAGATTGCCTACACACGGGCGCGCACGCTCGACCGCCACAACG
>JBDTAI010000428.1:0-15118 GCA_039924685.1 Ktedonobacterales bacterium | reverse complement strand
GAGCGCCCGGAGGCGCGGCTTCAGCCGCTGGCCGTCCGTCCTGTGCGCCAGACCTGCGACCCCACGATCACGGGAGGCGCATCGTGTTGAGGTGGCAGATGGCGATGGCGGCGGCGTCGGCGGCGTCATCCGGCGTGGGAACGGCGGGCAGCCGCAGCAGCATTTTCACCATCTCGCCCACCTGCGCCTTGGTTGCCAACCCGTAGCCATGCACCGCCTGCTTGATCTGCATCGGCTTATATTCGCCGACAGTCAAGCCTGTTTTGGCGGCGACGAGCAGCGCCACACCACGCGCCTGCCCCACCGTCACGGCGGTGGTGACGTTCTTGGCGAAGAATAACTCCTCGACCGCCATCTCGCGCGGGGCGTACTGCGCCACAACCGCCAGCGCCTCTTCGTAGATACGCAACAGCCGCTCGTGCATCGGAAGTGTCGGCGCTGTGGTGATGCAGCCGCAGACCAGCAGCGTCAGTTCGCTACGCCGCTCCTCGACAACCGCATAGCCCATGCGCGCCGTACCAGGGTCTACGCCCATCGCACGCCGTGGTTCAGCGCTCATATTGCGCCTCCCGCTGTCGTGGCGGGCTGCAGGCTAGGCGCCATACTTCTCGGCATATTCGTCGGCGATCTCGGCGTTGGTATACACATCCTGCACGTCGTCAAGGTCTTCGAGCTTTTCGAGCAATCGCAGCGTTTGCAGCGCCTCTTTCTCGCTCAGATCGATCTTGGTCTTCGGCACAAGCGTACGTTCGGCACGCACGACCACCAGCTTCTTGCCTTCGAGCGCCTGACGCACGTTGAACACCTCTGAGGGTTCGGTGTAGATCACCAGCGTCTCGTCGTCGGGTCCGGGCGTGTCCACATCCTCGGCGCCAGCGTCAATCGCCGTGAGGGTCAGTTCGTCGGGGTCCTGGCCATCCAGCCCAACCTCGATCACGCCCTTGTTCTCGAAGATCCAGTCAACGCAGCCAGCCTCACCCATGTTGCCACCGTTCTTGTTGAAGGTGCTGCGTACATCGGCGGCGGTGCGGTTGCGGTTGTCGGTGACGGTCTGCACCATGATCGCGGCGCCACCGGGAGCGTACCCCTCATAGGTGATCTCTTCGAGCGACGCGCCCTCGGCGCCACCCACTGCGCGCTTGATGGTGCGCTCAATGTTGTCAAGCGGCATGTTGGCGTCGCGCGCCCGTTGAATGGCGATGCGCAGGCGGAAGTTTGTATCAGGGTCGCCGCCACCACCCTCACGCACCGCGACTACCAGTTCACGCCCCAGCCGCGTGAAGAGCTGCCCGCGTCGGGAGTCATTGACGCCCTTCTGTCGTCGTATTTGACTCCATTTCGAGTGTCCAGACATGGCGATTGTCCTCCCTACAGCAGATTTCCACTCAACTGCACAACCTAACATGAACGCCACATGGCCCTGCATTCTATCATCTCGGCGGGCGCAATGTCACTTCTGCACGAGCAGCGCGGCGGTATTCTGATTGAGTTGCGCAGCGGTCAGCGGACCGACGACTTTATAGCGGATCACGCCGTTGCGGTCTATGAAGAAGGTGGACGGCGTGGCGGTGACCCGATAGGTGACGGCTGCCCCCTGGCCTACGTCGCGCAGAATCGGATAGGTGACGCCGAGCGCCTGTGTGAAGTTAGAGATGGTCTGCGCGTCGTCCACCACATCCACCCCAACGATCACCACCCCTTTGCTTTGGTCGGCCAGCCAGGCTTTCTCCAGCGCGGGCATCTCGAAGCGGCACGGCTCGCAAGCCACATACCAGAAGTTGAATACCACCACCTTGCCCCGCAGCGATGAGAGGTTCACCTTGTTGTTCGAGAGGTCGAGCAGCGTGACATTAGGCGCATAGTGATTGATCAGCGGCGCGGCTGGTCCCGGTGTGGCATTGGCGGCAGGTGTGGAGCTAGCGGCAGGTGTCAGCAGCGCCTTCAGCAGCACGGCGACCACCACCACCGCCACCACCGCGCCGATGATGTTGATCGTGCGCCGCACCCTGCGCTGCTGGGCGTCCTGTCCAGACGACTGTTGTACTTGTTGGGACTGTTGTGGTTGCTGCGCCATACCCACTCACCATACCTGAGATTACCCGACTTAAGATTACCTGTAGCCTTCAGGCTACGGAGCACTATACACCGCGCATCTGCGCTGCCGCCATCTGTCGTCTGGCGCGTTCGTTGCTACATTGACCCCAGCCCCATGACATGAAAGCCCGCGTCGGCATAGATGATGTCGCCGGTGAGCGTGGCGGCGGCAGGCGAACAGAGGAACGCAGCAAGCTCGCCCACATCGCCCTGGCTGATATTCTGGCGCAATGGAGCTACCTGCTCGATCAGTGTGAACATGTCGTTGATGTTGCCCACGCCGCGCGCCGAGAGCGTGCGCAGTGGTCCGGCGGAGATGCCGTTCACGCGGATCTTCTGCGGGCCGAGATCCCAGGCAAGATAGCGAATGGCGGCTTCGAGCGCGGCTTTGGCGACCCCCATCAGATTATAGCCCGGCGTCACCCGCTCGCTGCCCAGATAGGTTAGTGCGATGATGCTGCCGCCGCCGCGCGCCTGCATCAGCGGCTCCACGCGACCCGCCATCGCCATCAGCGAATAGGCGCTGACGTCCAGGGCGGTGGTGAAGCCAGCCCGCGATACCTGCGAGACACGCCCCTTGAGGTCGTCGGTGGGCGCGAAGGCGACGCTGTGAATCAAGATGTCGAGGCCGTTGAACTCCTGGCCAATGCGCTCGAAGGTGGTATCGAGGTCGCTATCGCTCTGCACATCGCAGGGCAGCACCAGCGCGCCATCAAGATTGGCGGTCAGCTTGCGCACATTCTGCTCCATGCGCTCCTGATAGGTGAAGGCCAGCCGCGCGCCCTCGGCGGCAAGCTTCTGCGCAATCGCCCAGGCGATGCTGTTATGGTTGGCGACGCCGAAAATAGCGGCGGTCTTGCCATCAAGTGTTCCCATCGTCAGTCCCTCCCGTAATCCGCATAGTGGTTGTTGTCTGCCTCGCAGGCATTCTAGCACCTGGCCGCAGGCAGGGCAATGTGTGCGGTGGGTGGGCCAGCGGCTGAAGCCGCGCCTCTGGGCTTGCAGCCACAATGCCCGCCTGCGCGGGCGCCAGATTTTCGCCTCAATAGCCGCGTGCGCGATCAACCACGTTGCGTAGCGGCTGACCTGTGCGATAGCGGGCAAGGTTGTCGAGCAGCAGATCGGTGAGCCGCTTGCCATAGCGATTGGTCATGCCAGAGACGTGTGGTGAGAGGATCACGTTGGGAAGCTTCCACAGCGGACTCTCGGCGGGCAGCGGCTCGTGAGCGAATACGTCGAGTGCGGCGCCTGCGATGGTCCCGTCTTGCAGGGCGGCAATCAGCGCGTCCTCATCCACGGCATCGCCACGTGCGATGTTGATCAGCAGCGCCGAGCGTTTCATCTGATGCAGGCGAGTGGCGTCTATCAGATGATGCGTCTGGGGCGTACTGGGAACACAGATGGCGACGACATCCGCTTGCTCCAGCAGGTCTTGCAGCCGATCCACGCTGACCCATTGATCTACATCAGGATCGGGCGCTTGCGGGGCAGATGAGCGGCGTGTGGCGACAACACGCATCCCAAAGGCGTGGGCAAGCTGCGCCACCCGTCGTCCGATGGCGCCGACGCCGATCACGCCCAGCGTCGCGCCATCCAGTTCGTCGCCAGTCAGCGCGTCATACGCCGCGCCACGTGGCCAGAGCGTCTGGCGCTGATCGTCGAGCATCCTCGGCCAGTGGCGCATCCACAGCAGCATCGCACTGAAGACGAATTCACTGATGGGAACGGCATGCACACCATTGGCGGTGGTGATGATTAACCCATGCTCTGGTCTTGTCAACTCCATGCGCAGGATGTGTTCGGCTCCCGCGCTCGCCAGCGCCAGCCAGCGCAGTTGCGGAACCAGCGTCAGCAGATCGTCAGGCGGGTGAACTGTGCAGATGATTTCCGTGTCGGGATGAGTTTTGAGCGCCGCGCGAAACGCCTTCCGTCCCGTCGCCTGCACAAAGCGGCCACTCCCAAGCGCCGCGCGCAATCGCTCCTGATCGGCGTCGTCAAAGGGATAATCGGTGAGTAGCAGTGGAGTAGTGGGCTGCCCTTGTCCAACATTCGACATCGTTGTCGCCTCCTTGCCTCACCCGTCACCCGTCACCCGTCACGATCACAGCCCCGCAGGCGCGGCGCTCGCGTCGGCCTGTGACCGAACTGTAGGCGCGGGTATACCCGCTGGCTGTCGCCACCCGCCACCATTGGCGCGGTTGCAACGGGTACGGCGCGCGCCACGCGCCCCTACACCGATCCGCTTTCTGCGTCATGATCACGTGATCAGCCGTGGATGGTGAAGCCGGCTGAGTAGGCTAGCGTCTCGTTGCTCGTGCCGTCGGGATTGGTAGAGTAGGCCAGCACGACACGATACGTGCCGGTATCCCAGGCGTTGGTGTTATCTGCTGCGGTGGGCGCCAGCGTGAATGGCTCGCTGAGACCGGCGGTGATCTCCAGCGATTGGGCGGCGCCATACCCCTGGCAACCGTCAACTGATACCCACTGCTTCTTGCTGCTAGTATATTGCTGCAACTGCACGATGGAACAGCCCGAACGGTTATCGAGGGTGTAGTAGGTCCGCTTGCTGGTGTTGGTGACAGTGACGCCAATCGCCTGACCCGTCGCGTATGATGGGAGATCGGTAGTCACGGTGACTGGCCCACTCGACGCCTTGAGCGATGTTGGCGGCGGCTGTTTGCCGAATGAGCAGCCCGAGACTGCGAGCAATGCCAGCAGGACCAGCAGAAAGCAGCATCCCACCACACTTCGTCTACGCAAAGCGTGGACATTCGCTGATTGGCCTGTTATCGTGCGCGAGACTGGCGCTACCACAATCGCCTCCCTGTCCAAGCATCGTTCTATGTCGTTCTATTCGATGGGCGGTTCGACACAGCCAGCGCAATCGCCCATCTCCCATAAACACTACCGGGCGCCATCAGCCGCCACACTCCCAGGACTATAACAGAATCGCCATCGTCGTTACGACAACCATGCTGCGATTCTGCTGTACTCCAGCAGACATACCGCCACCGAAAGGATACAACGAACAGCCCCCCATCGGGTAGCGTTGGGGGATACCGTCGTGGATTGCTCTGGTGTTTCCGGCGCAGCGCATAGCCCACGGCAAGCTGGAATGGTATACTTTATGGGAGCGCATATGCTGATATGCGGAACTATGCGGAACACGGTGACAGATACTACACATCCACACAGATGCACTGGAAGGCAGATAGAGGCGAAACTATGTCAAAGAAGCTGTTGAGCACGCTGCTGCTCTTCGCCACCGGGGCCGGGTTCGGCCTGTTCACCCTGAATCGGTTCCTGACCGGCGATCTTACGCTGGGCTTTATCTATCTCATCCCCACGGTTGCGGCTTTTGTCGCGCTGATCATGCTGCCCTTCCGCGCCACTCCGTAGCGCTGCTGACTCAGAAAGGTCGTTGCGCTGCCATGCGCGTTGCAGTAGATGACTGGAAGGAGTTTGCATTATGTCAATCACCGATATGGAACATCAGGCGGCTGCGGGGGTGAATGCTGGAACACAAGCCGACATGGTTGTGACGCCGCGTACTCCCCAGATTGCGGGCGGTTTTCCGGCGCAACGGCTGCGACGGCTACGGCGCTCAGAGGGGCTGCGGCGCATGGTACGCGAGACTAACGTGCGCGCAGAGGATTTCATCTATCCACTCTTCGTCAGCGAGGTAGTTAGTGAGCCGACGCCAATCGGCTCGATGCCAGGGCAGAATCAGTGGCCGGTGAGCGCGATTGCGCGCCAGGCGGAGGAGCTCGCGCGGCTGGGCATCGGCGCCGTGCTGCTCTTCGGCATTCCGGAGCAGAAGGATGAGATCGGCTCCTCGGCCTGGAACGACCAGGGCGGTGTGCAGCAGGCGATCCGCGCTATCAAGGCTGCCGCGCCGGAGTTGGTGGTCGTCACCGACGTGTGTATGTGCGAATACACCAGCCACGGCCACTGCGGACTGATCCGCAACGGTGAAGTGCAGAACGACGAGACGCTGGAGTTGCTGGCGCGTGAGGCGCTCTCGCATGTGGCGGCGGGGGCTGACGTTGTCGCTCCCTCTGACATGATGGATGGGCGAGTGGCGGCGCTGCGCGAGGCGCTGGATGGCCAGGGCTTCAGTGATACGCCTATCATGGCCTATTCCGCCAAGTTTGCCTCCGCCTTCTATGGTCCCTTCCGCGAGGCGGCGGAGTCCACGCCGCAGTTTGGCGACCGACGCGCCTATCAGATGGACCCGGCCAATGGGCGCGAGGCGCTGCGTGAGGTGGAACTTGACATCGGCGAGGGGGCCGATATTGTGATGGTCAAGCCCGCTCTGCCTTATCTCGATGTGCTGGCACGGGTGCGTGACAGGTGGGGAATGCCCATCGCTGCCTATAACGTCAGCGGTGAGTACGCCATGCTCAAAGCCGCCGCCGCCAACGGCTGGCTCGACGAGCGCCGCGCTACCCTCGAAACGCTGATCAGCATCAAACGCGCCGGAGCGGATATGATCATCACCTACCACGCGCCCGACGCCGCCCGCTGGCTGGCCGAGGAGTAGAGATGACCGACGGCATCGCCACTGTAGGGGCGTCTGGCGGATGCCAGTTGCGCTAGCAGGTGGGTATGCTCATAGTCTTGACGCACGCTCGGCCTGGGGAGTGAGGTGGGCCACTCTCGGCATTGAAATGCCAGAGCATGCGACGGATCGGGACTGAAGTCGCTCTGCGGGGGCGACGGGCCATTGCTTCGTTCGGCCGCTATTCCCCCTCTCCTCGCAGGTGAAGAGTTGGGGGTGAGGTCTCGCCCCCACACTGGAGAAGCATCTGTGAAGCAGCCACACCGTCCTACTCCTCTCCCCTCGAAGGGGAGAGGTCGGGAGAGAGGTCTCTCTGCGTCACATCATATAACGCTTCCAACAGGCGATATTGCGGCGCGGCTGACGCTGGTGGGCGTCGTCATTGCGCTGCACAATGCGCTGGAACTGCCACGCGACGCGATCACACAGGCGCTGGGCAAGCCACTTACCGGCCTGCTGGTGGTAGTGGCGCTTGGCGTGGCGCTCGCTCTGCTGCTGGTCGCCATTCGCCCACAGATTCCCGGCTGGCGCTGGCTGCGCTCCCCGTGGACACAACGTATCGTGCTGCTTGCGACGCTGACTGCCGCTGTGATCGGCGCGATTCAGGTGGGCAAGACGGTCGCCGCCAGCTTTGGGCCGCCGAGTTATACCAATGATGGCACGACGCTCGATCAGTATGCCGCGCAACAACTGCTGCTCGGCCACAATCCCTATGCGACCACCAACATACTCGATGCCGCGCGCTACTACCGGCAGGATGGCCAGTATACCACGCCGCTGCGTCTGGGCCACTTCGCCAACCACGCCTGGACCGACTACCCGACGCCACAGGAACGGCGCGCGGTCTTCAAGCTGCGCGCAATGGGCGATGCGGCGGAGGCAGTGGAGTTCGAGTCGCATGTAAGCTATCCGGCGTTCGCTATTCTGCCCCTGGTCCCGTTCGTCTGGGCGGGACTGCCGAGCGTGGTGCTGTTCTTCGCGCTGTGCTGGCTGGCGCTGGTGGCGCTGATCGTCTCCGCCGCGCCGCGCGATCTGCGCCCCTGGGTGGCGTTGCTAGCGCTGGCAGATGTGCCACTGCTCAACGCCACCTTCGTCGGCGACCTCGACATCCTCTATATCCTGCTGCTGCTGGCGGCGTGGCTCTGGCGCGACCGTGGCTGGCTCTCCACAGGCGCCTTCGGGCTGGCGCTGGCGACAAAGCAGCTGGCATGGTTCTACATACCCTTCTATCTCATTCTGGTCTGGCGTGAACGTGGCTGGCGTGTAGCGCTGACTCGGTTGGGCGGCGCGGCGGCGGTCTTCGCGGTGATCAACGGCCCGTTCTTCATCAACAACCCGCATGCCTGGCTGAGTGGTGTGCTGGCGCCAGAGGTGGACCCAATGTTCCCGCTGGGCAGCGGACTGGTGCGGCTCTCGCTGGCAGGCTTGCTGCCGCTGGCGCCCTCCGTCGTCTATACTGCGCTTGAACTGATCGTGTGGCTCGCCAGCATCGTCTGGTATTGGCGGCTGGAACGCCCGACGCCGGAACTGGGCTTTGCGCTGCCGACGATGGCGCTCTTCTTCGCGTGGCGCAGCCTGACGACCTACTTCTACTTCGCGGCCCTGCCTGCAATGGTGCTGGCGCTGGCACGCTCCGGCCCATCTGTAGGGTCAGCCGCGCGGCGTGTGGGAAGCGGGGGAACATCTACTGCGGGCAATAGGGATGGAACTGGGCATGGTACAGCTGGTACTTCCCCATCGCTGGCAAACACACACATGGCGTCCAGCGTAGACTTTTTCAGGAGTTGGCGCGGTTCAAGCCGTTCGCCAACACGACGCAGCCGCAGATCATAACATACTGATGGCGACGACAGGGAGACGCGAGAGACCATGGGCATGAGCAGACGCATCGCTTCATCTGACGCTGTACCGGCGTCACAGGGAGCCGCGTCGCCTCATACGGCGCCCGCCTGGTGGATCGGTGCGCTGATGCAGGCAATCCAGGCGCCACGACAAAGGACAATGCACGCGCCCAAGCAGCTTGCCCGCTCGCCGCGCCTCGGTCTGCGCGCGCTGTGGAGCGTCTGGGGCGTCACCCGGCTGATCCTGCTGCTGATCGTTCTCTTCGCGCACAGCTACTGCGATCCCTGGTTCTATCACTACGCCGGACAGTTCGCTGTCGGTCAGTGGCCATATCGAAGTGTGCCGGTCGAGTATCCGCCGCTGGCTATCGTGCTGATCCTGTTGCCTGCCCTGCCGCTGCTGCCCTTCGCCGGTATCGCGCCGCGCCCCGATTCAGCGTTCAATCTGCCGATTATGCACCTGCCCCATCCCGACCCTGTGCGCTATGGCGCGTATGGGGTCACCTTCGCCATTGAGATGTTGCTGATAGACGCGCTGACACTCTGGCTGGTGCAGCGGGCGGCGCGCAAACTGACGCATGGTAATGGGGCGGGCATCTGGGCTGGGCTGCTCTATATCGCGCTCACCTTCGCTACCGGCGCGATCCTGCAAAAGTTCGATCTGGCGGTGGGAACCCTGCTGCTGGCAGCGGTGGTGGCGCTGGTTCGTCGGCGCCGTGCGCTGGCATGGAGCCTGCTGGCGCTGGCGGCGCTGATCAAAGGCTTCCCACTGCTCGTTGCGCCGATCTTCATGCTCTACGAACTTGAACTGTCGGGCGCCGTATCGCCCATTCAGGCTATTCGCATGCGCTGGCGGGCCATTCTCAGCGGTTTCTCATGGTTCGCTGCTACCATTGGCGTGTGGTCACTACTAGTGTTTTTCGGCGCCGGTTGGAGACCGATTGCGCACACACTATTGTATCACTCGAATCGTGGGACCGAGATCGAGAGCGTTTACGCCAACCTCTGGCTGGCGCTGGGCTGGCTACCGGGGCTGGCCGTTCGCACCACCTTCAACGGTCTGGACCTGTCGCGGGTCGTGCTCTCGCCGCTGGATAGGTACAGCGACACGCTCTCCACACTACTGCTGATCGCATCGCTGCTCGCATGCTATGCGCTAGCGCTATGGGCCGCGCTCCGTCGCATGCGTTCCGCTGCGTCAGGCGTCTCAGGGACTGTAGTCCCCGTCCCGCCCGTGCTCCAGGCCGCGAGCGGCCCAACGCTCCAGTCGTCCGAGCGTCAGTCTTTCAAGGGTGCGACTGGTCCGCGCCGTGCTCCGACTCTTCAGTGCCAAGAGTGGACCACCCACCAGCGTGTTCAGGCGCTGGTGATCGGGACGGCGCTCGTGACGCTGGCGTTCACGCTCACGTTCCGGGCGCTGCCTGCGCACTACCTGCTGGATGTGGCGCCGCTGGCGATACTTGTGCAGCCGTTGGGGTGGCAATCGCGCCGGTTGCGCGCATGCTGGCTTGGCTGTGTCTTCGCCGTCGCGCTGATCGGACAGATCATCACGGTCATCTGGCCGTCGCTGGTGGCGCTTCAGCCCTGGGCAGTAGGAGTTCTTACCCTGCGGAACCTTGCATGGCTGGCGGCATTTGGTACACTGGGAGTAATGCTATGGGGGCAATGGAGGGCGCCTGACGCCAGATTCAGCGCCGAACACGCGAACAACGCGAACGGCCATGCAAGCGTCGGGGAGACGAAGGAGAACGAAGGCATGGGGGCAGAGACCAGGACAAAGTCAGCGCCTATTGGTTTGGTGGAGGCGGCGCCTCTCGAGCCACAGACACCTGTAGTGGTGGATGCGCCCGTAGCGCCAGATACGCAGGATGCGGCGCCACTACCGCAAGCCGCTGGATCGCCGCGCAACCGCATCGCTGGCCGCTGGCATGCGTTGCTGGACGCCGCGCCATCCATTCCAGGCTTCACACCACGCGGTGAGGATGTCTTTCCGCACCTGCTGCAAAAGGTGGAACCTGAACGGCTAACGCTGGCCGCAGGTGTCCTCTCGACGCTGATCTATCTGGGCTTCGTCCTCGCCTTCCCCATCTTCACATTGTGGGACAAACCGCATGTGACGCCAAACTCGTCACTGATCAACGATATGGGCGCGATCACCGGCTATAGCCCCTGGGCGGCGCTGGGCTTCGTCTGGGCGGTGCTGACACTCTTCGCCTGTCAGTTCCTTGCGCTCGTCGCCGCCGGACGTGTGCGGTTGCTCACACCGGGGCGCGTCCGCCTGATGCGCTTGATGGCGCTGGGGTTTCCGGCAATCTTCGCACTCGTCATGCTGTGGATGCAGCCGGTGACAACTACCGACCTCTACGGCTATGTGGCGCGAGGTTACCTTTATGCCCAACTGCATCAGAACCCAATGGTGGACCCAGCCTACCAGTTGCCCGGCGGCCTCTCGGTGGATCGCCCTGCGGCGCCCTACGGACCGCTCTGGCTGCTGATCACCTGGGTCGTGGCGAAACTCTCAGGGGAAAATCTGCTGATGAGCATGCTGCTCTTCAAAGGCATCGCGGCTGTGGCGATGCTGGCGTCGCTGTTCCTGCTGGATCAGCTGGCGAAGCGGTTCTTCCCGGAGTCGCGGCTGCAGCTCGATGTACTCATTGGCTGGAGTCCGCTGCTGCTCTTCGAGGCGATAGGCAACGGCCACAACGACATTGTGATGATGCTGTGTGTGCTGCTGGCCTTCACCTGCATGATGCGTGGGCGCGCACAGGCAGCGTTCGCTTTCCTGGTGTTGGGCGCGCTGGTCAAATACATCGCGGCGTTCATCGTGCCGCTCTGGCTGGTCTATGAACTGCGCCACCGTTTGCGCCCCGATGTGTCCCACAAACTGAAGCTGGCGGCACGCGGAGCGCCTCTGCCAGCAGAGGCGTCGCAAATGGTCGAAACATCAGCGTCACCGGGGGGCGCGCTGGCCGGGCGGGCGTTGAGCGTCGCCCAGACCACGCTACGGCAGGCGGGCGAGGTAGATCGCGGCCCAGCGATCCGGTTACTGGCGGGCGCCACTCTAATCGGCGGGATATTGACGGCGCTCTGCTACGCACCCTTCTGGGACGGCCTCCAGACCTTCACTGGCCTGGGACAACAGTTGCGCCCGCTCTACTACAATAGCTCCATCGCCAGCTTCATCAGTGGGCCGCTCCAGCTGTTTGTGCCGACCGGCCAGTATACGGCGCTTGATAAAACCGTGCGCCTGATATTCTATACGCTCTTTGTGTGTTATGCCGCCGTCCAGACGCATCGCTTGTGGGCGCTGGGGCCGCGCGCCGATCTGCATGATCTCTTCACCGCGTCCGCCAAGATCACCTTCGCCGCGCTGTTGCTGATCACCTTCTGGTTCCAGCCCTGGTATGTCGTCTGGCTCTTGCCACTGGCGGCGCTTTCGCGTGAGCCATTTGTGCGGCGGCAGGGTACGATTCTCTCGGTGGGCGCGTTGCTGACCTACGCCGTGAGCGCCTATGTGCTGGTGAATGAGCCGGGTCTGGGGCGCGATTTCTTCGTGCAACTCTTCGAGATTCTGCTGACGTTTGCGCCACTGCTGCTGTTGCGCGCCGCCCCCTATGAGCAGGGCTGGATCAGCATCGCGCGCCGCTATACCGGCCTCGTGGGTGAGTGGCTCAACCGGAGCCCCATTGCACTCGAACGCGCCATGCTGGCGCTGATACTGATCGTCGCCGCGCTGTTGCGACTTTTGAAATTGGGTGATGTCGCCAGCGCCTCATCGAGTGGCGCCTCCGAGGTAAGCATCCTCAAAGCCGTAAGCGGCGATCTGCGCCTCTTCATCACCGATCCCCAGGGACTCAACGGGCCGTTTGAGGCGATCCAGTCGTTCCTGATACGGGTTTTTGGCCCATCGCCATTTGTGGTGCTGCTGCCCTCGGCGATTCTCGGCACGGTAACGGTGTTCGTGATCTACCTGCTGACGGCAGAGATCGGGCGGCAGGGCGGATTGCCAGGCGCGCGCTCCATTGGCGTGCTGGCGGCTCTGCTGGCGGCTACCTCACGCTGGCATGTCTCACTCAGTCGCTCAGGTATGGAGGTGGTGCTGCTGCCGTTGCTGCTGTGTACGGCGATCTACTGGCTGCTGCTGGCCTTCCGCATCAGCGCGGAGCCCGACCCCACCCGCGCCAACCAAATTTTGCGCGGCGCCGGTCGCCTCTCGCCAAATTCATGGAAAGTGCTGGCGCTGACGGCTGGCTGCGGCGTCTGCACTGGGCTGGCCTGCGATCTGGCGCCTGGCCTCTGGCTGTTGCCGCTGCTTGTCTTGGGCTTCGTGATTGCCTGGCGCTGGCGGTCTCCACATAGCTTCGAGCGGTTGCAGCTGGGGTTGGCTACGCTGGCGGGCGCGGCGATCCTCTCCGCCGTGCCGATCATCTGGAGCTTTCTGAGCCAGTTGGTTGGTTTTCCGGCGGGCAGCTATGTGCTGGCGCATTCGAGCAAGCCCATTCCCAGCGGTCCGGGTGTTTTCACACTGGCTTTCTGGTCGCAGGTGGGCGCCAATCTGGTGTCATCGCTCAACCTGATCGTCTCGCAAGACTTCAGCGCAGGCTATCCCGCAGTCGGTGGGGCGCCGATCATCCCGACACTGTTGGGGCCGTTCCTGGCGTTGGGCCTGCTCGTGCTGATCTGGCGCTGGCGCAGCATGGCGGCGCTGGCAGTGACCCTGCTGATCGCGCTGCCACTGGTGGCCAGCGTGGCGGTCGGCGCACCAGTCGCCGTGATCGAAGCGGCCAGCGCGCTGCCGGTATTGTGCATCTTGCCTGCGCTGGGCATCTACCAGATCGCCCTCTGGCTGGGACGACTGCCCATCGCGCTCGACCGTATCAGCGGCGTGCGCGTCTTCACCACGCCGGAGCAGATCGGGCGGCTGGCGTTGTTCGTATTCCTGCTGGCGAGCGCGATCCGCACCTTCTTCTGGTACTTCGAGTCTACGCTGCCAAATATACCAGCCAACCAGTTCACGCCAAGCTTCATCGGCGAACAACTGGCGCGGCTGCCGTTGGCGCTGCCGCTGGCGCAGGCAGCCCTGCAGGTTTTGCTGACGGCGCCACACCTGCTGTAAAATACACAGGTCGCTATATGCCATACACCCTGTTGAGTTGCTCTCATGGAGGCGTCATCATGCCGACAAAGCCATCTGAAAGTGAACGGGAACGCGCCGCCGCCATCGTCACTGCCGTGCGCGCAGCCTATCCTGATGCCCACTGTTCGCTGGACTTTACAACGCCGCTGGATTTGCTGGTGGCGACGATGCTCTCGGCCCAATGCACAGATGTGCGCGTCAACATGGTCACGAAGTCGCTGTTCAAGAAGTACCCGACGGCGCAAGACTATGCCCAGGCCAACCCCGAACAGTTCGAGCAGGATGTCAAGCAGATCAACTTCTATCGCAACAAGGCCAAAAACATCCAGGCGGCGGCACAACTGATCGTGAAGAACCATAATGGCCTCGTGCCAACGACAATGGATGCGTTGATTGCGCTGCCCGGTGTGGCGCGCAAGACGGCGAACGTGGTGATGGGCAACGCCTACGGCATTGTTGAGGGTGTGGTGGTGGATACGCACGTCGGGCGTCTCAGTCGCCGCCTGGGGCTGACACAGAGCGACGATCCCGTTCAGGTGGAGCAGGATTTGATGGCGTTGCTACCCCAAACCGACTGGCTCGACTTCTCGCACATGCTGATCGTACATGGCCGCACAATGTGCCAGGCAAAGCGTCCGCTCTGCGCCGAGTGTATGCTTGTTGCCCTCTGCCCCACTGGTCAGGCCACGTTGGGCGCCGCAGTACCGGCAGCCATCCCAGCCGACGCTCCAATCGTTGCAGCGAACGAAGCAACGCCCGCCACACGCGCCAGCCGCAAGCGCGTGTAATGCTCGCCGGATGCGTAGCCGAGAGGCGCAATGCCATGCAACCGCCATCAGTGTCACCAGAATCATCGGCCAGCAACTGTAGCTTCTGTCATCACAGAGCCACAGTTGCTGGCAGAACTGCGCCGCTGGGGCATCGCCTATCTGATGGCCGCGAACGGTATCCACGATCTGTGGGCGCCCCTGGTTCCCGTCGCGCTGGTCGGCGCCCTTGCCACGTCAAGTGATCCGCGTATCCGTGATGCGCTCGTGGCGCTGCTGCTGTTGTATCCCGAACTGGCCGAGGTCGCTCCCCAGGCTCTCGCGCAGAGCAATAACCAGACGGCGGCGCAGATACACACGTTGACACTGGCTGCGCTGTATGAGCAGCGCATCTGGTATCCACTGCTGACGATGGCGTTTGGCAAGCCGCCCAATTTGCAGGAAGCGCCATGTGCCGCGTTCTGGCGGGATCGGCGCCTGCCGCCGCGTGGGTTGCGTTTGGCTTGGCAGGCGAGACGGCGCTGCGGGCGCACGAGCAGGCGCGCGATGTGCCCGACCTCGAATTGCTCGCTCAACAAGGATTGAACCAGCGAGCTGAATTGGAGGTAGCATACCAGCAGATCGCGCCCCACTTGGGAACAGGACGCTACTTCAACATTGATCCTGCGCTCTACGCCCAGAAATTCGAAACGACTATACAATTGCTGTGGCCCTTACC